>JANPHP010000048.1:0-7488 GCA_031424495.1 Bacteroidota bacterium
CCGCCACCCGTCTGGGTGGGAGGCGCTGTGGTCGGTCTTGTGCTGAATGGCAATGGCTTGGGATGCGTGGGCGGCAAGGAATTGATTTGCGTGACCTCCAATACTTGATAATCAGGTCGATTGGACTCGCTCAAGAGCACGCCAATCGGCCCGGGGCTTGCGCCGGGCACCTCGTCATCGAGCGTCGTGAGCGTGCCACCGTACACGGCATCGCCTCCCCGCGTTTGTGGCACGACCGCTGGCGGGAGCCTGATGCCGGGCAATGGATCATTGCTCGGCTTGGCGTTGTAGTTGCTGCCGTCATCAAAAGTCACAACACGAGGCTTGCTCGGAGTTGTTGCCGACTCGGCACCTGGCGAACTCGCTGATCCTGTGCCTGAATTCTTGGGCTTGGGTGACGCCGTGGGCGCAGCACTGACTTCATTGGTCGTGGTTGCTCGAGGGGTGGATTGCGTCTCCCATCGCTTGGGTTTGGGGGATTCCTCGGCGGGTACTGGCTCTGAGTAAGACGATTTGGGTTCGCTGTATGTGGGCGCAGGTGGCCTGTAAGCAGGCTCAGGCGGCGTGTAGGCGGGTTCAGGTGCCGAGTAGACAGGAGCCGGCGGATTGTATGCTGGTTCAGAATGGGATTCGTAAGTTCTTTCGGGCTTGCTTTCCTGCACGGGCGGCGGGGAATATCGGGGGGCATCCTCCTTGATGGTCTGCTTGTCCGACTGCTCAGCGTGGCCTGCAATATTCGATTTTTGGGCCCAGAGTGATGACATAAGCATCATGAGGGCACCGACAATACAACAACATAAGATTCGATTCATGATTCAATATATGAGGGCGTGCGAATGAGGCCCGCGACGATGCGGGAAAGACGAAAATGGGCTCTGCAAATCCACCATTGCGACGTGGTGACTCCGCAGTTTGTAGCAATCATGTACCGTGTCCTGCTTGTGCGATCAATAGCATGGCGACGCCTTGAAGCGACAGTGACGACGATGAGGAATTGTCTCCGAAGAGAAATATTTCAAAAAATGAAACAAATATCGTGCCAGATCGTAGGGCGTAATGGCTTCAAGGGAACCACTGCAAACTACGATCTGGGTTTATCATTGAAGGAAATGCCGCCTAAGACGTTTTGCTTGCACCTGTCCGTTCCCTAATCAAATATTGGGATTCGATTCTGACAAGACAAAAAAACAGCAAGGCCTTTGCGCTCGTTGCTCGCCTCGATTATGAAATACGGATATTGGTTTCCGAGCGGTAAACGCATTTCACTATCGTCGCTGTTCAGCTGAACTCGGATTTTTGATCTAGAAGTTTTCCTGCGGAAACTTCCATATAGCTCGGTAGATGGGTCATATTGCCAACCAAGGATGGAGATGACTTGACGACCATATTTGACCTGAGTGCAATTCTCAAAAAATCCGCCAGCAAGAATGATCGCGACGCTGTCAACCTTTAGTTCATTGGTTTTACTTTCCATCACAATCCCTAGCCAGACTTTTCCACGTGTGGTTTTGATCCATGGTTGATTGGCTTTTCCCCTCAAGCGAATGGAGAAACTGGAAGGATTTTCATGCGAATGAGCACTATGCACAAGGATTTCATCAATCGCAGCAACGACATCATCAGGTATGCAAACCGATGATTTCCCTCGCCGAATCCACAAATCCTTATTGGTTGGGACGTCCAATTGCAGGGTATCTTCTTTGTGCGTGCCAATGACGACATGATCTGTGCCGATGAAGACCGAGTCACCAACCGGTAGCATATCCATGATCAAGCTTATGCTTTGCGTGCCTTTGCCAAAAGCACTTTGCGCGAAAAGCAGGAGGATGAATAGGGCGAATGAATGGATTGTTGTTTTCATTTTCTGCAATTGGTTAGACGCAGCGATGCGCAGCATCGAATCCCGCGATAGAACCATGGCCGACAGATTGAAATCTTGGTTCTGTACTTAAAGATAAGAAGCCTCCTCCAAAATTGGAGATCAGCGGATAAGAAAGCGTGCTGAAAATCCGTTTGCCAAGCCTAAAACATGCAATTGGTTAGGCTTGGCAAACAGATTTACCAGCTCCCCAATTGTCAACTATCAATTGTCAATTGTCAATTTGCCAACCGTTGCCCCCAAGCCAAAATCTCCATCAGCCATGCGACACCCAAATGCACCACGACGCCGCCCCAGATGGATTTGCTGCGTAAGGCGACGATGCCGAGGATGTAGCCGCCAAAAATGCTGCCGATCGCCTCGCCCAAGGGCTTGCCGAAGTGGATGCTGCAATACATCGCCACCATCGGCAGCACAGCTTTGCTGCCCAGCCACCGCACCATGCCGATCACCAAAACCCCCCTGAACATCCACTCCACGACCACAAAGGTGAAGCCATAGCTGATTTCAAAGATGCCGATCTTCCAAAAGTTGGTGAAGGCCGACTCGGGTGATGAGGGCTTGTAGAATGGATAAGCCTGCAAAAATGAGGGCAAAAAAGAGGCCGCCAGCAACAACGGAAACACAATTAGCATCATCAAAAAATAGGGCCTGATGTCCAGATTGCCACCGCGCAGGCCGTAGCAACCCGCTTTGTCGCGCTCCATCCACCACCAATACAGCAGCACAGGAATGACGGTCAAAGGAAGGCGCTTGAGGCTCCAGAAAATCTTGTTGCCCCACTTGAAATGGTTGGCTGGGAAAATATCTTTTGCGAGTTGCGTATGCCAAGGAAACCAAGCCGTGAAAGCAATCACGACAAGCGCCAAAGCCACCGCGATCCAAAACTTGGGGTCGCGAAAAGCATCCTTCACCTGCCCCGAGGCCGCCTGCAAAGCCAAGACAAACAAGTAAGGCAGACTGAAAAATGCCAAAAACAGCAATAATTGCCCGAATTCGGGCACGACGGGATACAACCACCGATGCGGCACACCCAAGCTGTAGTTGATTACCAAGGCCACGATCAAAAAGAGCGCCGTGCCGCCATACGTCAGCCAATGGAAGTCTTCCTTCCAAAAATCCTGTATTTGTCGCGCGATTTTCCGCATTTGCCTCGATAGAATCGACTGGTATTTACAAAGGGCCGACAGCGAAAACCATCAAGCCCAAATCTCTGTCCCTTCAGAACAATTGGTACAAATATCTATGCTGCCCCGCGACCGCACAAGCTTGCCCCGAAACTGCCGATAAGCGTTGCCGCGCCAGATCGTCGCAAAACTCGTCTCGGGCAGTTTCCCCATCTCATACTGCGCGTCCTTGTCAAAACAACAAGGCAGCACACGCCCGTCCCAAGTGATCTCAGCGCCCATCCAAAGTTTCCAGCATTGGTTTTTGAGCTGATTTTTGAGCTTGTATTTGCCGTCTGCGCCCTTGTGGTAACGTGAGTAGCGTTCATTTTGGGGAATTAGGGGGCTGCCATCGACGTACTCATAGATCTGTGCCGTCTTGAACACGACTTTGTCCACGCCGAGTTCCTGCCCCAGGGCCTCGATCGCGGCGAGTTCGTGCTCGTTGGCGCCGGTCACGAGGAATTGTAAGATAATATAAGGAGTGCGGGATTGCAGCTTGTCGCGCCAGGCGACGAGGCGGCGCGTACCGGCCTTGACCTTTTCCAAATCACCACCGACACGATATTGCTGATAGGTCTCTTGCGTCGCGCCGTCGATGGAGACGACGACCTCATGGATGCCGCTCTCCACGGTCGCACGGGCATTTTGCTCGGTGAGGTAGTGGGCATTGGTGCTCGTGGCGACGTAGATCTTGCGACTCGCGGCGTAGGCGGCCATGGGCAAGAAGTTGGGGTTGAGGTAGGGCTCGCCTTGAAAATAAAGGAGCATGTACACGAGGTCCTTGTGCAGGCTGTCGGCCATGGCTTGGAATGCAGGCAGGTCCAGCATGCCGGTGGGCCGTGTAAAGGACCGCAGCCCCGAGGGGCACTCTGGGCAACGCAAGTTACAGCTCGTGGTGGGCTCCACGCCGATCTTGGCGGGATTGCCCCAATGAATGGGCTTGCGCAGCAGCCGCGCCCACTGAAAAGACCAAAAAAGCAGGCCAAAATTCCAGAGTTTGCGCAGGCTCAGCGTCCCCAACAGAATGCGGGTCTTGCGGAAATGCGTCACCGAACTCCGCCGCCGAGGCGTAGCCGTAACATGCCCATCAGGGCTGCCGATTTCTGCAATGCCATGTTCTGCGATTGCCATATCAGACCTGCGCTGTTTGGAGGGTTTCTAGGTGGATGAAAGCGGAGCAATGCATCATTTGAATTCCTCCAAAAATCGCGCGATTTGTTCATTTGTCCCGATGACAAACAGCTTCTCGCCTGCATTCACGATCATGTTTACGTCAGGGTTCATGTGAAATTCCCCCTTTGCATCCTGGGTGCCGAGCACGAGCACACCCGTGCGCTGTCGAATGTTGAGCTCAATCAGGGTGTGCCCGCGCAATTTCACCATGACATCACAATCGATCATTTCAAGGTTCAGGTGAAACTGCCCTTGCCCTGTGACGAGGTCCACAAAGTCCATGAGTGCGGGCTTGGTGAGCACTTTGGCCATCTGTCTGCCGCCCAACACGTTGGGGAGGATGACCTTATTTGCGCCAGCGATCTTGAGTTTCTTGATTGTGCTTTCATTGCTCGCGCGTGCCACGACAGGCACGGTAGCATTGAGTTGACGGATGCTGAGCGTCACAAAAACATTGGCGGCATCGTCGGGCAGGGCCGAGATGACACCGCGCGCATTTTTCACTCCGGCCAAAATCAATAGATCCTCGTCGGTAGCATCGCCATTGATCACCAATGCATTGGGAAATTCGTGAGCGAACTGATCGATCACCGATTGCTTGTGCTCGATCGCGATGAAGGGTACGTTTTCTGCCAGCAGCTCGATGGCAGCTTGGCGACCATTGCGCCCCAAACCACAAACGATGATATGATCCTTGATCCTGCTGATTTCCTTGTTCACGCGATATCCTTTTACGAGGTTGGTGATTTCGCCACCGACCATCATTGAGGTAATGGTGGTGATGGCGTAAGTGAAAACCCCGATCGTAAAAATAATCAAAAAGATCGCAAAGATTTTGCCCTCTGGACTAAACTCCCCTTCCCCTACGATCCCAAATCCCACCGTGCCCATCGTGATCACGGTCATGTACAAGGAATCGACCAAACCATAGCCTTCGATCATGTGAAAGCCTATTGCCCCCACAGCCAAGGTGATGGCGAGCAACATTACCGAACCCAACAATCGCTGAACGATTTTTTTGCTGTCCATGCGAACGAAGTTAGAAAGTTTTTGGGATTGGGGCAGGGTTTGATTAATTTCAAGCTGGAATATGTCATCCGATTTCTCAATGAAAAAAACGCTATTTCTATTCGTGGCTTTGGTGCTATGCCTCCAATTGCGCGCTCAAGTGGGTCTGCATGTCGGTTTTTTTGGCGGCGGGCAATACAGCATGATCCTCAACGATCAGCCAATCAAGACCTCTGAAAAAGGATTCAAGTATGTCGCCACATTTGGTCAGACCTATGGCTTCAAACTCGGCTACAACTTCGTGCCACCGATCGGTCTGCACATCGGCGCAATCTACTCCGTTCAAGGCCAAGACTATCGATCACAAGACTCATTGGGCGTCGAGTCCACGACTTCACGCAGGTCGACCTATATCAAGGTTCCCATTTTGCTCCACCTGAGCAGTACCCCCGGCCCGGTGATGTTCACCATGGAGATTGGCCCACAGTTTGGCATCTTGCGCGACGCATCCTACACGGTCAATGGCACCGCGATTTCGCTTACCTCCCCGACTACACTACTTTGGAAACCCAACGATTTTGCGTTTGCTTGGTCGCTCGGCGCTGAGTTTGGCATCACCAAGGGCTTTCACCTATATGTGCAACACAGGGGCGACTATGGCCTGTTTGACTTTGAAAACAAGCGCGTCTCTGAAAACAACGTGCTTTTCTTTTCGCCAGAACGCAAAAGGGCTCACAACTTGACGGCCGGCATCGTAGCGGGCCTGAGCTTTGTGATCACCGGTGGTCACTCCAAGGTCACAAGGCACTACAAGGGCCATACGTGGCGGAATAACTGGCGCTAAAAAATATTTTTGTGGATACTTGTGGGTTTTCCAAAAATCCCGCTAACTTTGTCGTCCGCAAATGGGGGATTAGCTCAGCTGGCTAGAGCGCTTGCATGGCATGCAAGAGGTCATCGGTTCGACTCCGATATTCTCCACTCTCAAAAGCCGCTTATGCGGCTTTTTTGTTGTCTGGGTATTCATTCGCTTTCCTTCAATCGTGCTGAAATGCCTTTTCATTTGGAAACAGCCCCCATTCACCTCACATGAGTCTCGCTCCGCACCGCTTGCACATTTTGCTCGTTTGGCCGCTCGCGCTGCTCGGCAGCATGGCCTTGCACGCCCAGACGAGCCTGCCACCCGCTTGGATACAGGTTTATTTGCAACACAAGGGCATGCACGGCATCTTTTTGGAGGCGGATGCAGGCTACAGGGGCGACGAATTAGCGACACACGCTACGACTGCACTTGCACGCGTAGGCGCAGGAAGGCATTGGAAGGCGGGCTATGCCACGGCAGGTGTCGCTTGGTTTGAGAACATTGATCCCGCGCAAGTTGCCGCCGATCGCGGCGAATTTAGGCTGTACCAAAAGCTGCTCCTGCGTCAACCATTCTCCAAATTTGAATTGAGCCATATCTACCGCGCCGAGGAGCGATGGCTGCAACGTGCAGACCATAGCGGCTTCGATTTCCAGCTGCGCTTGCGCTATATGCTGCAAGCCGCCCATAGCTTTGATGCAAAGACCCTACTCAAAGGCAACGCCTACCTCACCGCCAATACAGAGATTTTTTTGGTGCCCGACGACCGCGTCTTCAGCCAATACCGCATTTATGGAGGCGGCGGCATAGCTTGGAACAAAAAATGGAAATGGGAACTGGGCTATCTGCACCTGTGGTTGCCCAAGAAGCCGACTGGCACGCATGGCAATGCAGTCATTCGCACATCGGTCAGCTACAGTTGGTAGGTCCTGAATGGGCCTAAGCCATTTCGGCAGCGGATGGCATCGCCAATTTCAAGCGCGAATTTGTTGCGATTGGCAACATTCATCTATTTTGCAAGATGAATTGGAAACGCGGGATGAATAGGTCAGCATTGACTTGGATTGGAATTGTTTGGATGGCATTGGCGCTCGTAGGTTGCCGCGGGCAGCAACTGACCATTTCGGAGCCGATGGGGCTGGACAATCCATTTTGGGCCAAGGAATTTGCACAAATCGGCGTCAACGGGACCTTCGTCCTCTATGACCCTGCGACTGCACGGTGGCAATTTCACAACAAAGCCAGGGCAGATTCGGCATTCTCCCCAGCATCGACCTTCAAGATTTTCAACTCTTTGGTTGGATTGCAGGAAAAAGCAGTCGCCAACGATTCTGTCGTCTTGCCATGGGACAAAGTCGAGCGTGGCTGGGAAAAATGGGACATGGACCATTCGATGA
>JANPHP010000049.1:0-16027 GCA_031424495.1 Bacteroidota bacterium
ACGGGTACTTCAGTGCCCGGTCAGGGATACCGAGGCTGGAGGCCACGGGTTCTTATTGTCCTAGCAATTCGTTGAGGGCATCTTCTGTTCCTCCGTAGGGGTCTTTGTGTAGCTTGGCTACGCGTATGGCTTCTTGGCCGATGGCGATGGCTTCGGTTTTGCGGCCGAGTTTGGCGAGGATTTCAAATTGTGTGGCGAGGTAAAAATAGGAAGGTTCGGGAGCGCAGGCGCGGCGCGACCACTCCAAGGCTTTTATGAGGTCTTTTTCCTCGGTAGCGCCGATCAAAAACATGGAGGCCATACGGTTGAGGCCCACCGGCATCATGTCGGGGGCCTTGGCGTCGACTTTGTAGGCCGTCGCGATGAATTTGGCCCATTCTCCTGTCGCTCCATACCACTCCAATTCTTGAAAGAGCGCCATTTTCTCGGCTTCGGGATGGCCCGAGGCGAGCAGGCCTTGGTGGGCAGCTTGGAATTGTTCGGCGTTTTGCTTGAATACAGCACGCTCCATGGTTGTCATGTAGATCTGCAGCAATTTGGCTTGTACTTCGGTCGCGCCATATTTTGCGAGGAATTCCTGTCGGTGCGCAATGAAGTAGCGGGCCTCGTCAGAATCGATGCCCTTGAACCATGCTTGGAATACAGCCCAGTTGTCGGGTTCCAATAGGGCTGCGCCGGCCATTCCAGGCCTGAAAATCTGCACGACATCGTCGATGTTTTCGTAGGTGGGAGCCAATTTGGCAATGAAGTTGGCTTGGGCGTGGCGGTCGTCATGGTGGGCTTCAAACTCGGCTTTTGCCAAGGGGATCGACACAAATTTTGGATCAATGACTTCATTCCCCAACGCCAAAAATCGCTCGGCATCCATGGCGCCCTCTATAAAATGCACGAGCTCGCCCGAGCCAGCGATGAAGAGCAAAGTCGGATAGGCCCGCACGTGGTAGCGCTCGGCGAGCTCAGGCCCCTCGTCGTGCTCCATGTCGATCTTGGCGTTGATGAAATGGGCATTGAAAAAATCGGCCACTCGTGGGTCGGTAAATACCTTGGCTGCCATCCATTTACAGGGGCTGCACCAAGTGGTATAAGCATCGACAAAGACCAGCTTTTTTTCCTTCTTGGCCTGGGCGAGCACCTCTTTCCAAGTCTCGTGGTGAAACTGGATATCTGCCTGGGCGATGAGGCTGCTCCCAAAAAGCAAGCTGAGGATGAAGACGAATCTTTTCATGGACAGATGCGTTGAGCTTACGACAATTCACTCCACAGCTATGCATACGCCGCGCGGGTACCGAGCTATGTGAGGCAAACGGCATGACGGGCATGCGCGTTGAGGTATTGTGGCCAGGAGGGAACCGCAGAAAACGCAGACATTAGGCGGTAGATCTGCGCAGCGCAGATTACTTCCCGAGCATTTTATTGAGCTCTACTTCTGTGTCCGCGTAGTCTTCATTGTTGGCCTTTGCGACCTCGATTGCTTTTTGGGCGGTGGCGATGGCCTCGTCTTTGCGGCCGAGTTTCTTCAGGAGCATGGCCTTGGTGTCGAGATAGGAGTAGATCGGCTCCAACTCGATGGTACGTGATGACCACTCCAATGCTTTTTCGAGGTCTTTTTTCTTGTCGACGTGCAGGTAGAATTTCCAAGCATAGCTGTTGAGGGCGATGGTGGGCAATTCGGGGGTGCTGCTTACGGCTTTTTGTACCTGCGGGCTAAATTTGGCCCAATTTTCAGTCGCCTCATACCAATCGATATCTTGAAACAGGACCACTTTGTCGGCATCGGCTACGCCAGATTTGCGCATTGCATCGCATGAAGCCTTGTAGGCGGCTTCATCTTGTTTTGAGATCGCTTGGCGCATGGCTGTGAAGTACATGTCGGCCACCTTGTTCGCCACTTCTTCCTTGCCAAATCGGGCCTCAAATTCGGCGCGGTGCGCGAAAAAATATTTGGCTTCTTCGCTATCAATGCGCTTGAAACGGGCTTTGAACACCTTCCAACTGCTTGCATCCAAGAGGCCTTCTCCTGCCATGCTCGGTCTGAATCGGGCAAACACCTCGTCGGGATTTTGGCCGATCTCCATCATCTTCAAGATGAAACTGGCTTGCGCCTCATGGTCATCGCTGTGGGCCTCGTATTCCGCTTTGAGCATCCTGAGCGAAACAAACTTGGGGTCAAGTACTTCCTTGCCGAGGGCCATGAACTGCTCAGGATTGAGCGCACCGACCGCTACATGCACGAGCTCGCCATTTCCGGCGACAAACAGGAGCGTGGGATAGGCTTTGACATTGTACTTTTCAGCAATGCCGACGCCTTCGCCATTTTCCATGTCGATCTTGGCGTTGATAAAGTTGGCGTTGAAAAAATCTGCGACTTCTGTGTTGGTGAATGTGTTTGCGGCCATCCATTTGCAGGGGCCACACCAAGTGGTGAAAGCGTCGACAAAGACCAATTTCTTTTCCTTGGTGGCTTGTGAGAGAATCTCCTGCCAAGGGCCATGATTGAACTGGATGTCGGCCTTGGCGACCATGCTACAAGCAACCAATAAGGTGAGGATGAAGAGGAATTTTTTCATGACTTTGATTTAGATTGTCAAAAATAGGGAAAGCTGTAGCGCTATGCAAATTGCAAAAGCCCAGTCCATGCAGGATGCGCATTGAAATCTTGAAACATTCGGTTGCAGGAAAAAGCGATGATGTCGATCGCGGGGAATTGGATTGGAGTCCGCAAGGAGCGGGTTGCATCAGCCGCCCTCGACGTCCTTGAATTTTTTCTTGAGCAGCACCATGGCTTCGCGCAGGCTCATGTGCCTGATGGCGCGCGCTTCCTCGACGTGTTTGCTGCAAAACCAACCCATATTGGGCGGGTGGCCCGTCCAACCCTTGATCTGCATGCGCGCAATCACCGCTTTGTCGTCGAGCGAAGGCTTGAATTCCACCAGCCCGCCTTGGCCAGGCTGATTGAGGTCATCGTCGCCAAACTTCACATCACAAATCTCACAAATCGGAGGGCGCATACATTCTCGTGGTTCTACTCTACCGACAAAGGCGGCAAAGTGCCGCTGCAATCAGTCATAAAAGCAAAGATAGTCCATCGCCCATTCTGCCCAAGCCAAGGCTTCCCACCTACAAACGATGCTGCGACTAGAATTTTCTACAATGGGAAATTCATAGCTTTGCCGCATGAAACACAGCATCACCAAGATCAAAGTGCGAGGCTACCATGCCGACTTTTATGGGCATGTGAACAATGCCCGCTACCTCGAGCTGCTCGAGGAGGCCCGTTGGAATCATTTTGAGGAGACGGTGGATATGGAAACCTTCAAGCGTCACGGATGGGCGTTTGTGGTTGTGAACATCAATATCAATTACCGCAAGCCAGCGCTGCCGGGCGACGTGTTGCACATTCGCACCGAATACAAAACCCATGGCAGCCGCAGCATGACCATGCACCAAAGCTGCTTGCTCAATGGCACCGACACCGTGGCCGCTGATGCCGACATTACCTTTGTCGTGCTCGACGGCAGCGCTGGCAAGGTGTTGCATCTTGAAGGCGATCTGTTGCAAATGTTAATGCCTTGATGCCTTTGGAGCACGCTCCAAGGCGATTTTGCACGACAATTCGGCTTTTTCATCCGGCTACCGGTTGATTGCTTGGGGGATTGTGCGTAACTTGGTGTATTGTTTCCGAAATCAACGTAGTCTTTTAATATAGATCAGATCATGAAAAAACTATACGCATTGGCACTGTTGCTTTGCCTCGTGGCAATTGGTCAGGCCCAATCATTTACCGTCACACCAGCGCTCGTCGTCAACACCGATGTCGATCCCCGCAACTCGGTCGATGTATACATCCACTTCACCAATAAGACGCAGATGTCGATGACCTTGGGTTGGGATCAAACGGCAAACGTATATGGTAGCTCTTGGTTCATGTCGGTCTGCGACAATGGTGCATGCTTCACATTGCCCCACGCCAGCGAAACCATGTTGCCAATCGCTCCAAATGACTCTGCATTCCTCAAAGTGACCTGCATCCCTAATAATGTCAATGGCACTGGCACGGTTAGTTTTCACGTGTTTGATGTGAACCAGCCGACTTCTGAGGCGAATGTCACCTTCAATTTCAATGCAGAGGCCACCGTGGCCGTCACTGCCAGCCAATTGTCTGACCGTTTTACGGTCACACCTACGCCTGCAAGAGAATTGCTGCACCTGAGCGCACTGCGCGGTGGCCTGCTCGACAAGGGCGTCGTCGCCCTCTATGATCTTCAAGGCCAGAAGGTTTTGTCCCAGCCTGTGACGGCTGTGCAAGTGACCGACCTGCGTGTCGCTGACCTCGCAGCCGGCATCTACCTGTTGCGCTACGACAGCAAAGAAGGCAGCATGACCAAAAAGGTTGTGGTGTCCCACTGAATCACGAAATAGATCATCAAGATCAGCAACGGCTGGCCCTCGGGCCAGCCGTTTTGCATAGTCGCTGACGGCATCCCGACAGTTATTGACTAAGGCTTGAAATGCACTGATGCAGGTTGGGGGTAGGGAATGAATGACATGTATTTGCAGCAATCCACCCCAAATCCCATGAAAAAAATTCTGCTCTTCTTTTGTCTGTCATTGCTGCTCACCTTGGGTCACGCGCAATCGTTTTACGTCTACCCCAACGACAGCATGGTCGACAACATCGACCCCAATCGTGCGGTCGAGCAAGAAATACGTTTTGTGAATTCCGGCCAACAGGCTAGCACTTTGCGCTGGACCGTGACGACCCAGACCTATCCGCAAGGTTGGTGGGTGACGCTGTGTGACAATGCAGAATGCCACTCCCTGCCCTGGCCCGGTGACACGATGCGCACCTTGCAACCCGGCGACACCAGTTTCTTGCATCTCACCGTCGTGCCCAACAACATCGCCGGCTCCCTGTTGGTGATCGTGAACGTATGGGATTCGCTCAATCCCAACATCAATGCCGACGTCACATTCATCGTTAATGCAACCGCCAATGCCGTCGCTCCGTCGCTCTTGCGCAATCAAATCAGCATTTCTCCCAGCCCTGCATCCGATCTCCTGCACATGCGTGCACGCACGGGCGCTCTGGAGCGCGGCACTGCCAAGCTCTATGACCTCAAGGGTCGTGTCGTGCTGAGTGAGGCCATTGGCACTGTGCAAGACGCATCCTTGGATATTCGTGCTGTCGAGGCGGGCATTTATTTGTTGCGCTACGAATGCAAGTCAGGGACGCTTACAGAGAAGGTCATGATCACCCGCTAATTGATTCGTGCCTCTCGCATATCCAAACGGCTGCCCCACCAGGCAGCCGTTTGCGTTGATGGGGGCAGCGGGCGGATGATCAGCTTGTAACCCAGCGCCGCCCCGTGGCGGCGGCGACTCCGAAAAAGATGGCCATGGAGAGGTTGAAGCCCAGTGGGGCGAGCAAGTTGCCGACGATAGGGAAGGCGAAGTAGAAGGCCATCACGATGCCATAACCCACCAGCGGTGAGCAGGCGGCCATCCAACTGGGCAGGGCAGTCTTGCCACGTGCGATGGCAACTGTGAAAACGGCGACCAACACTAAAAAAGCGACTGCGAATGCGAGGCCCAAGGGTTCGTTGAATGGACGATAGGCTTCCATTTGTCCGCCTCCCATGCGCACGGCGTCGGCCAATGGGTACACGCCCCCGTGGTAGGCGACGCCGCAAAACATGATGTACAAGCCCGCGAGCACGCTGCCGAGGGCGATCTTGCGGCCCATGGGCTGCAAGGCGAGCCAGACAATATAGAGGCCAGCGGCTTCTAGGGGAATCGCCAAAATACCGAGGTAATGCCCCCAAATGAGGCGGCTGTTTGGGATGTCGCGCAAGAATGCATAGTCGCCATCCATATACCCTCCGCCCGGTGAATAAAGCAAACAGTAGTCGCCGACCATGCCGATGCAAGCGCCCAGCACGGCGACAAAACCTGCTATGCGCAGATAGGATAAGTTGGTGTCCTTGGTGCTTGCCTCCATCAGGCTTCCGGCATTTCCTCGTCCAGCTGTGTAAAGCGCGGCACGAGGTTCACTTGAAACGCGGAATTGCGAATGTGCAAGACCTGGGCTACCTGCCCAGGAATGGGAAGATGCAGACTTGCTTGGCCTTTGAACATGCCCAAGTAGCTGGTCATTTTGCCCGTTTCCAAATAGCCGCGGGTCGCCAACGCCCTCAGCAGTAGGAAGCTGTCGTGGTCTCCCGGGAAATCCAAGGACGCTGACGCTTGGTAAAAGTCGCTGGTATTGCCGAGCGCCAGTTTCACTGGCTCGTCACAGCAGTGATCCAATCTGAAAGCGGATGGCAATGCGCCAGCTTGTGCACCAATCAACCCTGCATAATAGCTCAAAGTCTCTTGCACGGCGACGAAGTCGGCTTGGTCGGCCTCGGCGATCCATTTGAGTTCCAAGTCCATGCCGTAGTGGATGCTGGCATGCTGGGCGCCGGGATCGACCGACCTGTCTTGGGAGGTGTACAGAAGCAAACCGCCAAAGAGGCCAAAAACGAGGAGCAAGGAAGTACTGAGCGCGCGTTTTCTATTTTCCATATCGATTTCAGAAACTATTTCATGCCCGGTATCTTGGAGGCGATGCCGCCCTTGCCGAGAGAAAAACCAAACAACATGCCGCAAACACCGCCCATGATATGGGCGTATTGTGAAATTTCGTCCTTTACTGTAATTGCAGTATATAGCTCCTGACCTAGGTACAAGATCACGATCAAGATGAAAGTGATCGGGATGGTGCCCGCACTGAAATTGACGAGGGAGCCGAGGAGGATCATCATGAAAACGATGCCACTCGCGCCCATCAGGCCGGTGTCCCAAAAGATATTGTTGATCGCAGCGGTGGCGAGTGCCGTCACCAAAATCATGAGGAGCAGCTTTTTGGAGCCATATTTTTCCTCCAAGATCGGGCCTATGAGCAAAATGATGGAGAAGTTGCCGACGAGATGGGGCCAGCCAGAATGGCCCAAGACGTGTGAAAATAGCCTGAAATAATCGGCCACGCGACCCCAGTCAAAATAACCCGTGGCGGCAAAGTAGTTGGTGTTGAATCCCGGCAGAATGGTTTCACTGAGCAGGGTGACGATACAAGCCGCCAAGGTGAAACCCAAAACCACAGGAGCGTTAAAAGTGATTTTCATAAGATTCAAATAAACGAAAATTTTGGGGCAAGGTTGGAATGTCTTCAGCAATGCAACTTTCGGTTCATGCGTATTGACGCGCTATTGGATTTGGGATGATGCGCTGCTGCTCAATTTGCAAGGCTAGGCAGGAGATCGGCAATATGCATTAAGCATTTTTAACCACACGACCGATGAGATGAACACGCTGAAAATCCAGCTATCTTCGTGAATATGTCTCCCAAAAGTCTACATTCACGATTTCTCCTCCTCTTTCTGATCCTCTTGTTGTCACTCGGTAGCTGCAAGATGGTGATGCGCTCGATTCGCTACAATGTGCCCAATGTGACCGACCATAAGCTCTGGGAAGAGCGCCGCGTGCAGCGCGCGGGGCCAGTGTTCGCGTTTCAGGATGGCCGATCAAAAGGCATCTTACCGATCGAGGATTGGGGACTTGAAGGCTGGTACAAGCCGGGCATGACCTACGATGATTATTTCAAGAAAACCGGCACAGTCTCTTTCTTGGTCATGCGCAACGATACGATCTTGTATGAGTTCTACGATCCTGCATTCTCAGACAGCTCGCGTTTCAATATCTTCTCGGTGACCAAAGCCTACGTCTCCACACTCACCGGGATCGCGATCAAGGAAGGCTATATCAAGAGTGTGGAGCAAAGCATTGGCGATTTCTTGCCGTGGTGCACTGACTCATTGATCTGCAAGGTGAAGATCAAGCATCTCTTGCAGATGACAAGTGGCATCGCTTCCAGCGAGGGTTACCTGAATCCTTGGGCCACGAGCACCAAGCTGTATTATGGCCCGCAGACCGATAAACTCGTCCACGATTTGCATGTCAAGCATCCGCCCGGGCAACGGTTTTTCTACCAGAACATCAATACCCAGTTGCTGGCCATGATCTTGCGGCGCGCCACAGGGCGCCCCGTGGCACAATACCTGAGCGAAAAGCTCTGGCAACCGCTGGGCATGGAGGCCGATGCCGGCTGGAGCCTGTCGGAAGGAACCGACGACGAAAAAGCCTTTTGCTGCCTCAATGCCCGCACGCGAGACTTTGCGCGGTTTGGTCTGCTCATCTTGAATGAAGGCAACTGGCAAGGCCAGCAATTGGTACCTCAGGATTGGGTGCGCAGCATCCCGAAATATGACACCACCGATGGCGGCACCAACCGCTACCACCTCAATTGGTACCTCACTCCCGAGCGTGAAGACTTTTGGGCCGAGGGTCTATTGGGCCAATTCACCTACATCTGCCCCAAAACCAGAACAGTGATCGTGCGCGTCGGCAACTCGCTCGATTTCAAGGTGCCGTGGTATGACAGCTTCAAAATATTGGCAGGTCTGCGCACCAAGCCCAAGCCCATTCCTTTCAAAAAGGCCGACTTAAAACCCTATGCGGGCACCTATGTCTTCGGGCTGAGCAATTTTGGAGATACTACCCTTGCTGGCAAAAAGGTCGTGATGGTTGCCAAACACAAGGGCCTCAAGATCAAAACCAACTTCCAACCCAATTGGATCGCCAAACCCCAAAGCGACAGCGTCTTTTACCACATCGCCTTTGGGCGTGTGCTTACGTTTCAGCGGAACGCGCAGGGACAATTTGATCACCTGGCATGGAACCGTCGAGGCAATATCTGGGAAGTGGGCAGAGCGATCGAGCGCTGAGCATTTGCCCAACGGATTGCCGCATCCGTCATTGCCAAGCATCCGCCCAAAAGAAATGGACAACCTGCCTGAGCAAGTTGTCCATTTCTGTTTCGCGCAAGCGCGAGCATTGGGCTAGGCAGCGATTAGCGCACGACCATTTTGCCCGTGGCTGATTTCTCGCCATTGGAAAGCGTATAGAAGTAGATGCCTGGCGCGAGGCTGGAGGCATCATAGCTGAACAGATTGATGCCCATGACGGCACGCATCGATTCCGTGTGCAGGCGCTTGCCCGTAAGGTCGGTCACATTCAACGAAATCGTGGCTGGCTTTGGGGCATTGAATTTGATCGTGGTCGTGCCATGAAAAGGGTTGGGTGCATTGCCAGCGATCCAAAATGCATTGGCTTGCTGATCTTCGACGCCCACCGCGGTGATGTCTTGGGTCCAGCTGATGCCGGGGATCGGAATCGTCTGGGCTGAGCCACCGATGACAGGAACCGAGCCTGGAATCGTGACATTGTAACCGGTAGACAGGCCTACATTAAAGGTGCCGCCTTCCGTCGGAGTACCCGAAATCTTGAGGCAACCATTGGAGCCACCGACCCATTGGCAGTTGGCAGGGCTGCAGGCATAATTGAGGCCATTGGGGAGACCGTTGATTGCCGAAACTTCTTGGAAATTCACTGACACATTGATCGCCGGAAAAGGAAAGCCGATCAGGGCAGACAGGTCGATCGTGGTATCAGCTGGCACGATGAAGGTGATCGTCTGCGAATAAGGGACATTTTGGTCGCCTGAAGCGAGGCTGCTCTGAATGAGCGGGTTGGGATATATCCCGGGAATGCCAGCAAGCAAGGCCAATTGGTCGGGAGCGCAAACTGCTTGCGCCATGACCGACGATGCGCCATAACCCATCAAAATCAGCAAAAGTGTAAGTAATGAATTTCTCATACAGTGTTCTTTAGTAGATTAAACAGTTCTAATTTCCTCAGATTCGAAGGAATAAAAAAATGACTTTTGTTTTATTTTTGTTCCTGAGCCAGCAACCATTCCAATTTTTCCTTGGCTTGTGGAATGAAAACGGCGTCTGGAAACCTTGCGATATAAGCTTGGAATGCGTCGATCGTGTTGGCGGCTTTTGCATTTTCAAATGCGACAGCATTGAGGCGCTGTTGGATTTGCGGGCCTTGCAATGCCGTCGGGTAGTGAGCCAAAAAATGGCTCAAAGCCTCTTCGGTATTGGCTTTGAGCGCCGCCTCGGTGGCGAGCTTGTCGCGGGTCTTGCTCACATCCGCAAAATTTTCAGCATCTGGATAGGTACTCAGGTATTCGTCGAGGGCATCGACGGTACCTGTGGCTGTTGCGATTTTCAGGGCGAGGTCATTGCGGTAATTGCGGCAGACGGTGGTGGATGTCGAGTTGGGGAATGCAATCAAAAACTCATCAAAGGCTGCAACGGTGTTTTTGGCCTTGGCGGCTTCCAAGAAGCTGGCCTCGACTCTGCTGCGGCGTGATTCGATCTCGGCGGTGGTCACGCCGAGTTTCTCAAACTTGGCGCGGCCCTTTTCATCGAGTTTGGCCCAGCCAGCCTCGGTAGCCTTTAGGTATTCCATCGCCTTGCCCATGTCTTTTTTGGCGGGATCCAAGCCGTAGAGGCGAGACATGCCAAAGTTGGCAGAAACATCGCTGGGGTCTGATTTCAGGCAGTCTTCAAAGGCTGCAAAAGCGCCAGAATAGTCCTTGGACTCGATGGCTTTCATGCCCTTGCCGCCGCATTGCGCCGGCAGTTGGAGGCTCAGCGTCAACAAGGCTGCGATCAGGAAGAATGCTCTTTTCATGCGGATGTACTTTGGATTCATGCAAATTTACAAAAACCTTGCCAAGATCAGAATTTGCAGTCCCGCTAAAAAAGCTGGATTAGATCGGTGAAGCTATACATAAGTTTAGCGACTTGATCGAATGCTTGTAATGATTGCCGAGCAAAAATTCTCAGAATGAATTATATTTACTGTATCAAAGACCTTTCATTAGACCTTCAAGATCGGCGTGTTCGCCTTGCAGAGCTACTTCTTGGCGTGGACGAAGAGGCCATGATCAACGTCTTGGAGAAATTAGTAGCCTCTCTGGGCATTCAGCGCTCCAAGGCTGTGCTGAGTGAGGCAGAACTGTTGGACAGATTGGATGAAGCGATGCTGGATTCAAAAGAAGGTAGAACAATCAGTGCCAATGACCTGCTCAGGGAAATGGACTCTTGGAAATGAAGGTTGAATGGACCAATCGTGCCCTGATCGATTAGTCCATCTTGATTGGATGCGTTTCGATTCTCGCTCCATCATGCATTCATTGGATGCTCCCAAAAGTAAAACATGCCCCAGCCTTTGACAATGGACAAGATGCCGCAGTTTGGTGGGGCGCTTGCTCGGCCCAGTCATTGCCTTACCAACGGAACCTTATCCGCAACCCGCCATCCAATACAATAATCACCACAAAAAAATAGTTAATTTTACCAGCTCGGGCCCGTGCCCTCTCCTGCATGTTGTTTCAAAGGCACAGCAAAACCCGCCAAGGCATGGCGGATCAGGACCTGATCTCCCACTACAGGAGTTCCGGAGACTCGGCTTTTGTGGGTGAACTCTTTGAACGCTACTCGATTCCCATCTATGCCATCTGCCGCAAGTATTTCAAGGACGATGACGATGCCAAAGATGCTGCAATGGAGGTGTTTGAATACCTGCTGGCCGAACTCAAGAAGTACGACATTCAGACTTTCAAGAGTTGGCTCGCCCGCGCAGTCTCCAATTTTTGCCTGATGCGCATCCGCAAAAGGAAGTCGGTCGACGGCAAAGCCGAGGAATTCAAAAAAAATGAATTGGCGGTTATGGAATCCGTCCAAGACCTGCACCCTGAAGTCGAAGCCACCGAGAAGGAGCTGGAGCTGCAAAAGCTCGAAGCCGCTCTCGGAGGACTCAATGAAGAGCAGAAGACCTGTGTCGAGTTGTTTTTCCTGCAGGGCAAATCTTATGATGAGGTGGCCCAACTCACAGGATACAATTTCAACCAGGTAAAAAGTTTTATTCAAAATGGAAAGCGGAACCTCAAGATCCGCCTCACCCAAGATAATGCATAAAGACCCACATATCGCCAATATCTTCTCCGCCGAGGAGGAGGATTGCCTGAACCTGGAGCAGATGGCTGCCTACCAGCAAGGTAAGCTTGCGGGTCAGGAGAAACACCAGGTCGAGCGGCACTTGCTCAATTGCGAACTCTGCGCCATGACCTACGAGTCGCTCGCCGAGAATGCCCCAGAGGTCCTCGTGGCAGGCGCCGCCGAGGTCGCAGACCGCGCCTGGGACCGGGTGCAGGCGCGCGAGCAACGCAAGCGCAGGGGTGCGATTTTCTGGATTGCGAGTGCAGCATCCATCGTCTTGCTCGTGTCTGTGGGTTATTTCACGATGCGCGGCCCGACCGATGCCGAGATCGCAAAGACACTGGCGGTGGCGACCGACAACACGCCACCGCTCACGGTTCCAGAAAGCGGCGGCCCGATCGCCTCAGCCGAGGCGCTCGAAACTTCTCCAGAAGCAAAAGAGAATGCCGCCGTGGACAATATGGCTACCCTGCGTCTCGGTGATGTCGAAAACGAGGACGTGGCGGCATCTGAATCCGCCAAGATGGTTTCCCCAAGCAAATCCCCGCTGGCGACCGTAAGGTCCAAAATGGACTTGCCCGTCACTTCCGGAAAGGATGCAATCAAGGGTGGGGCCAGTGACAATCCCAAGTCTACTATGGGCGCTCCGCTTTTCGGCGGTGCAACTGAAAACACCGATCGATTTGCCGCCGAGGGCAAAGCTGCGCCAAGCATCGCAATGGCAAAACCCATCGACGGCAATTTTGGTGGCAAATCCATGGACAAGGAAACCTTGAAAAAGGAAAATGGCGATGCCCGTAAAAATAGTCAGCTCGACGAGGTTGCTTTTGATGGGGAATATGAAAGCGACATGGCTGGAGCCGATGACGGCCTCACGAGCGTGCCAGGTCTGGCCAATTCCGAGATCGCCGAGGAACTCCAAAGCACGACTTATGGCTCAGTCCAGCAAAAAAGAACGGTCGAAAAACCATCCAAGCAGCCCAAGTCAAGAGCTGTCCCGATGGCCGATGTCGTTACGAAGGAAAAAGCGGCCAGCCCAGCACCAGCTCCGTCGCCCGTGACCGTGTCGCCAGATCCCAGTTATGATCAAGGCCTGATTTCCTACAAGGAGGGCAATTACCGCGATGCCGCTGAAGACTTGCGCAAGGCAACCGAGCGCACCCCCAGCAATCTGGAGGCCCATATCTATGCTGCCGACGCCTTTTTGCGCATTTCTCAACCCCAGGCAGCGCTCTTTCACATCGAGCGCATCCTTGCGGTCCCTAGCAACAGCCATATTGAAGATGCTGAGTGGTACAAAGCCCTCGCATTCCTCCAGCTCAAAGAAGTGAGCAAAGCCAAGCGTCAGCTTGACGTGGTGATCGCGCGTGGCGGCAAGTACAAGGCGCAAGCCGAGACGGCGCTCAAGAATCTGAAGTAGGATACGGAATGCCCCAAATGCAAAACGCCACGATGACTCGTGGCGTTTTGCGTTTGGGTACAATTGGTTGCAAAATTATGCCGGCACTTCCTTGCCCAGCAACCTGGAAAGCAGCTCTGGATTGCGCACAATCGCGATCACACCCGTGATCACAAGCAATACCAAGGGTGCAGTCGGGCTTTCGCCATGCGAAAGGTGGGTTGCAATCGCCCCACCCCAATAGCCGACAAACATGACAAGGCCGACGGTAGATGTGCGTGGGATCAGCAACAGGGCCGCACAAAGTAGCTCAATGCCGCCGAGGATGAAGCGTATGTCAAACAAACCTGATTTGATAAACTGCTGACCCATTTCTGATGACGGGTCGGCGGTAAACTTGCCAAGTGCACTGCCAGTAGCCACCAAGGCCAACAAGCCAGCCAAGATCCATCCGATAATTTTCTTCGCTTTGGGACTCATGATTTTTTACGTTTTAGGTGAATGAGGGAAATTTAGCCTTGCTGGGCGCTTTGCGCCAAGCTGGGGTAATCGATATAGCCTGCAGCACCGCCGCCATACATGGTGGCACCATCGGGATTAGCGAGTTCGGCACCGATAGCGAAGCGAGCGGGCAGGTCAGGATTGGAGATAAAGTATTTTCCAAAAGAGACCATTTGCGCCAAGCCAGCTTCAATTGCGGCCTCCGCCTTGTCGCGGTCATAGCCGCCGTTTGCGATCACTGTGCCGTTGAAGAGATGCCCAAATGCAACTAGGCTATCCTTGGGCCAATGGGGAAATGCATCGATGGGAAACATCGGCTGCATCAGGTGGATGTAGGCGATGTCGAGCGTGTCGAGTTGAGAAATGAGGTAGGTAAAAAGGGCCTCAGGATCGCTGTCGATCATATTGTTGTAGGGGATGGTCGGGCTCAGTTTGACCCCGACTTGGCCATTGGTCCAGACGGAAAGCAGGGCGCGCATGACCTCGAGCATGAAGCGCGAGCGGTTCTCGATGCTGCCGCCATATTCATCGGTGCGATGGTTGGCGCCGTCGACGAGAAATTGATTGGGCAAGTAGCCAAATGCGCCGTGGAGCTCGACGCCATCAAAACCAGCGCGTTGCGCGCGGATGGCTGCTTGGCGGTAGTCTTCGACGACTTGCTTCACTTCCTCAGTGCTGAGGGCGCGTGGCGTTTCGAAGTCCTTGGGGCCCTGCATCGTATAGGTCTGCTGACCTTGGATGGCAATTGCAGAGGGCGCGACTGGCAATTCACCGCCCTTGACGAGCGAGTGGCCCACACGGCCTGTATGCCACAGCTGTGCATAGATGCGGCCGCCTGCAGCGTGCACTGCATCGGTGACGGTGCGCCATGCGGCTTCTTGGGCATCGTTCCAGATGCCGGGGGTGAGAGGGCTGCCTTGGCCTTGTGCAGAAATGTTGATGCCCTCGCTGATGATGAGGCCTGCGCTCGCACGCTGTGAATAGTGGGTGACCTGCATGTCACCGACCAAGCCGTCCATCGTGGCGCGGCTGCGTGTCATAGGGGCCATGGCCATGCGGTTTTGCAACTGCAAGCCTTTCAAGGAATATGATTCGAGTAATTTCATAAGAATCTTGTTTCGACAAATGTAGCGTGAAATTAGTTTTCTATACAACTATTGGTTCAAAAAAAAGTTCAGATTCCCTCGGGTGCTTCACGCATCTTGTCGAGGAGCGCATTCAAGTGAAATGCTTCAGATAGCGTGAGTCCATGCATCGAGTTAGCTTGCTGCTCCATGCTTGTTTGTATGGTATCCAAAAGGGGAAGCGCCGCAGGAGCAAGCTTGATCTCGTATTCTCTACGATCGGTGCACGAGCGCTCGATGACCACCAATTCCTTGGATTTCAGCTTGGCCAGAATGCGTGTGAGGTTGCTGTTGCGCTCGATCATGCGGTGCAAGATGTCCTTTTGAGCCACGGTATTCGGGTGCTGCCCGCGCAGGATGCGCAAAACATTGAATTGCTCGTGGGAAATGCCAAAGGTGCGCAGATGGGCCGTTATGCGGCAGTGCAGCCAACTGGATGTAAACATCACATTGATGACCGCTTTGGCCTCTTCGCTGTGAAAGCACTGAGTCTTGATTTCGTCTTCGAGGCGCATGATTCAATAGTTGTCGAGGAAACTATTTGCAAATGTACGCATTCCTAAATAAACCAAAGGAATTGTTGAGATTGTTACCCTCACACATCCGCTCCAGCTCAAACCCACTGATAGCTGAATTTTCCCTCGTCGATTTTGAACAGCAAGCGATGGGTCTTGCCTTCATCATCGGTATAGGTCTTGCCCTCGGGAAAGACCATGAAATTCCACTTGCGTGGGTTGTGCAGCATCTGTGACAGGAAGTTGCCGAGCTCGTGGGTGAGGTCCTCCTCATCGGGTTTGGTGACGAGGGTTTGGCGGGGCAGGCGGTTGCTGCGCCGCTGAAAAATTGCAAGCATCAAGACATCAAAATACCAGCTGTTGGTGTGGCCGATCGCATCTTTCATCATGTTATCGAGCAAAACCAGCACTGGCGAGCGAAACTTGGTGTCGACATCGAGCTGAAACCTGAGCGTGCGCATCTCGGCCCAAGTACCCTGATCTCCAATCATGCCGTTGATGAGGCTCCCGCCCAATTTCAGCTCATAGACCACAGAC
>JANPHP010000050.1:0-5256 GCA_031424495.1 Bacteroidota bacterium
TGGAAATCCAAGCAACAGCTCGTGGAGGCCCTCATGCAATACATCGAAACCTATAACCGGACAAGGGCAAAGCCCTTCGAGTGGACATACGCAGGGGATGCAGATAATTAGTTCACTTTTATGAGAGACGATACACTAGCATCGTCAAGACCTTCGGCCGCATGCAAGGCGACCAACTCAAAACCGCGCCATCAGGCTACCCCAAGGACCACCCGGCCGTCGAAATCTTGCGCTACAAACAATTCATCTTCAGACGCTTTTTCACGGATGCCGAAGTATTGGCGCCGGATTTCGTGATCCAAGCCAATGCCGCCTTGCAAGCCATCAGGCCCTTCTTTGATTACATGAGCGAGATGCTCACGAGCGACGCCAATGGGGTCTCGTTGATTTAATCGTCATCCCGAGCGCAGCGAAGCGTGCGGAATTGTCATCCCGAGCGGAATCGTCATCCCGAGCGAAGCGTCCCGCACAAGGTGCGGGAAGGGATCTTGCGCCCAGATACAGGTCACGCACACAGGCTACGCATACGCGCCACGCACACAGGCCGCGCATGCGCTCCACGCATTCAGGCCATACACCCGCCACACTCTCAATCAAAAAAGCCGTTAAAAGCAACGGCAAGACTCCTCCGATTGAAAAGACTGCATATTGCAGCGGATATGCGCGAGCCGAAAAACTGAATAAATATGGTTTCAAGGATAAGATTGCAACTGTGAAGGAGGTGCATCTGCACCGATCCCGCACGTTGTGCGGGACGGCTTCACTTCGTTTTGAGAACAATAAAACGCAAAGAAACAGCCACTATCCTCCTGCCGCAGCACTCAAAACCCCAACAACTGCTAACTCAATTGTCAATTATCAATTATCAATTATCAATTATCAATTATCAATTATCAATTCCCTTTCAAATATTCCCCAACCCGCAGCGCCGCATTCTCCCGCACGTCCATCCAAAACAAATTAAAATCCACCACATGCAAGACCTTGCGCTTGCGCATCAAGGCCATATTCGTCGTGACCATCAATTGATCGTTTTGAATATGCGCGGTGGATGTGAAGCGCTTTTTGCGCTTGGGGCGGAGCAAAATGCCGCCATGCGTCGTCGCTGCCAGCGTATCCATCTTCCAAGTGATCGGATTCACGCTCACATTGCCATAATAAGTATCGCGCTTGGGATAGGGAAATCCTTCCCTGAAACTCGCCCAAGTCACATAACAATTGGTTTCTGCGGGCTCTGAGCAAGGCATGAGTAAAGCATAATCTTCTTGGTGCAAGGCATAGCCAACGGCGTAGGCGCAGACCAATTTTGCCTTCATCTCGGGCGTATCAAAATAGTCCTTGAGCAGGCGGCGCGAATGCGTCGTGCCTTGGCTGTGCGAGGCGATGATGATGGGCCGCCCCTGATTGTAATTTTGCATGTAATACTCAAATGCCCGCTTCAAATCAGAATAAGCCAATTCGAATGCCTTGGCACCGCTCCCCGTCGTGTCACTGTAACTGTCGATGATCGCCTGCCGGTAGCGGGGCGCGTAGACGCGACCCACATGGTTGAAGATCGAGGCATGCATTTTCACGGGATAATTGTCGATGCGGCGGTTGAGGCTGCGCTTGTCCACGTCGGCATTCCAAGTCTTGCCGTTCATGTAGAGCGTCGGGTAGATGTAAAATACATCCACCTGCTTGAGCGAATCGCTCACCCAAGTCTCGCCACGCGGCACAATATCGGCCACGTCGTCGCGGTAGGGGAGTGCCGCCCAATACTTGGCTTGCGCATAATCGGGAGCCGCGGGTTGCCCTGCCGCCTCAAAGGAGGCCATGTTTTGCGCGATTCCTTGGAGCGCAAAGGCTGCCATGAAAATCAGCGTCAAAGCACTGAGCCGCAGCATTACCATTCGCGCCACTGATCGGCAAAGCTGCCGCCCTCGCCAAAGGTGCTCACATCAAAGCCAGCCGCGACGGCGATCTCGTCGATCAATTCGCAGAGGTCTTCACGTTCCGCTGTCTCGATCAGGCCTTCGTCCTCGGCAGACAGCTCATTGAGCTCCAGCACGAGCTTTTGGAAAGCAGCGAGTTTGTCTTCGGCTTTGCCATCTTCGCCCAAGGCGATCAGGCGGTCGATGAGCACCCAAAAAATGCCGTCTTCATCGTCGTCATCGGCCTCGGTATCGGCCGCCATCCAGTAATCAAAGGGCAGCTCACCTTGGATGGTTTCCAGTCTTTCTTTGT
Organism: Bacteroidota bacterium; assembly: GCA_031424495.1. Lineage (GTDB taxonomy): Bacteria > Bacteroidota > Bacteroidia > J057 > JADKCL01 > JADKCL01. The sequence goes on from JANPHP010000050.1 coordinate 2,227, forward strand.
AGCTCATAACACAGCGTCAGATCAATTTCAAATTATCAATGAGCCACAAAATTAGCGATAAGCATGGGCATTGCCAAGGCTCAATTTGCAGGCTGGGCTTTTCAACAGTTGCTTGTGTTACAAAATCGAAGCAGCATTTCCCACCCAATCACAACCACTTTGGCAAAGATTTTGCACCTTGCCGTCATATTTCCTGGCTTTACCAATGCGTCATCGATTTCTCCTTTCATTCCTAATACTCTTGTGCTTGTGTGCGCAAGCGGTCGCCTCGCTGCCCGATAGCTTGCGCGCAGAACTCGGCGGGCTACCTGACACGGCGCAGATCAAGGCGCTCCTTACCAAATCCACTGGCGAGATGTACCGCAGTCCCGACTTGGCGCAGCGCTATTTGGGAATTGCTTTTGAGATTGCCGAGCGTTCGGAAAATGTCGCTTTTTACCCCAAGGTCATCAATCAGCGCGGCACACTTGCCTGGATACAGGGCGATTACAAGGCGGCATTGGCCGATTACCAAGAAGCCGAGCGCCTCTTCAGCGAAAGTGGCAATGCCCTCGGCGCCGCCAAAGCACAAAACAATATCGGGTTGGTCTACCAAGACATGTCCTATTTCGACTTGTCGATGGCAGCATATCTGAAGGCCGCGACCTTTTTTGAAGGTTATGCCGATCAGCATCCGCTCGCTACCATTTACAATAACATCGGCAATGTCTGCAATAGCAACAAAGACGATGCGCAAGCCGCCGCTTATTATGAAAAGGCCCTCGACTTGTTCACGGAGTTCAAAGACACCAATGGCATCTCCATGGTGCACAGCAACCTCGGATTGGTAATGAACGAACCCGCGCAGCGGCCTGTAGCGATCCAACATTTTTTGAAGGCCTTAGAAGGATACGAGGCGCTTGACTACCCGCTCGGGCAGGCCAAGGTGCTCACCAATCTTGCGAGTGTCTATGTCAATGAGGGCCGATTTGAGGAGGCCGAATCCATGGCCGTCGAGGCTCTCGCAATCGCCGAAGAGACCAAAAGCAGCAGCGAAATCTCCGTTTCACAGCTCAAGCTCGGCGAGATTTACCTGAAATGGGGCCGCTATGCCGATGCCATCACGCACGCAAATGCCTCGCTCACGGCTGGCGAGGGCAGCATCGCCCTGCTTGCAGAGGCGGGCGCACATGAGGTCCTCGCGGCCGCTTATGAAAGATCTGGCCAATTTGAACTCGGACTCAGCCACTACAAAACCTTTGCGGCCCTCAACGACAGCGTGTTCAACATCAGCAAAAGCAAGGCCATCGAGGAAATGCGCACCAAGTATGACCTGGAATTGAAGGACAAAGCGCTCGAAAACTATGCCCAAAAGCAAAAGCTCGACGGCCTCACCAAGCTCGGACTCGGCATCGTGATTGTCTTGCTACTCATCCTCGGCGTGGTCATCTACACAAGACAGCGGGCCATCATTCGCCGCGAACAAGCGCTTAAGGAAAAGGAGGCCGAGGTACACCGTACGCGCCAAGCGCTCGATGAATTGGAAATCAAGACTAAGGCCGCCGAACTCAAAGCCGCTGAGGCAGAGCTCTTGGCGGCAGATGCCGAACTGAAGGCTACTGCCTCTGAACTCTTGGCGGCAGATGCCGTGCTCAAGGTGACCGAGTCTGAACGCTTGCGCCTCAAGGAGGAACTCAGCTACAAAAGCCGCGAGATTTCCGGCTTGGCCATGAATATCGTGCGGCAAAACGATCTGCTCGCCGTCCTCGACCGCGAGCTCAAGTCCATGCGCAAAGGTCCAGATGAGGCCAAGTTGAAGGAGATGAGCCAACTCGTGAGTCAAACCCTGAGCCTGGAGAATGAAAGGAAGGAATTCCAACTCTACGTGCAGGAGGCGCAACAGAACTTCTTCTTACGCCTTGATACCGAGTTTCCCGACCTCTCGCCCAAAGAGAAGCGGCTTTGCGCCATGATACGCCTCGGTCTGTCCTCCAAAGAGATCGCCGCGGTGTTCAACATCGAAAGTAGCAGCGTCGAGGTAGCCCGCCACCGCCTCCGCAAGAAGCTCAACCTTGAACCATCAGCCGGGCTCAAGGAGTTTTTGGAGAATTTTTGAGGTTGTACATTGTGTTTTGGGGAATGCTTTCATGGGATCGTGGAGATTGCAGGCGTCTATACTAAAGCAATCGCATGAAACGTACCAACGTTTCCGCCTGCTCGGTGCGGGCGGCGTTCGCTGATCCGCCACTTCCCTACCTATTCAGTCTTGCATACTCCGTCTTGCGGCCAAGCGATGTTCTTTGGATCAGGCGCTGAACCCCGTCTGCAAAAGAACGGCCTGTTTGCAGAAAAAGCGTGGTCAGATCACCAGAAATCACCTCAATTTACCTCGATACAGCACACAATTTTGAGCATAAGTGCCTCTATTGGCTGGAAACGAGGTTAACCTTGCTCAGAGAAGAACTGCCCTCACACAAAGTATGGATGCCCTCACTAAAAGCATGGATGCCCATACCCGAGACTATGGATGCCCATACTCACCACTATGGATGCCCATTGAAAATGCACGGATGCCCATTGAAAATGTATGGATGCCCATTGAAAATGCATGGATGCCCATACTCAAAGTATCGATGCCCATTGAAAATATATGGATGCCCATACACTGAGTATGGATGCCCATACCCAGCAGTATGGATGCCCTTACTCAATGTATGGATACCCATACTCACAGTAAGGATAGTTCTCCCTGAAGTACGGTTAGCCCTGTTTTGGGGGAATGGAGGTCTTCTTGCAGGTTTTGGGGGCCGAGTAGCGGCGTGCGGTGCCGTTTTTTGGCACGTGCTTGGTTCGCCGCATTGCCCCAAATCGCATACCTATTTCAGGACAAGCTAGCGGTGTAAGAAATCTGAGCAATCCTTTATAGCACTTGGTAGTCTGAGAAAATGTCTTGAGGTCGTCGTTGAATGCCTTGCCACTGATAAGATGATTGGTTCTGATGAGGTGATTGTTCCATACCACTCCTTTACATTGCCCATACATCATCTACCT
>JANPHP010000051.1:0-19144 GCA_031424495.1 Bacteroidota bacterium
CTCGATGAAAAGGACGCCGAGACCAAGGAAGTGATCGGGAAGCGCATCGCCTACGGCTTTGCCAAATACATGCGGGACGCCCTGCCCAACGCCACCTATATCGGCTTTACGGGAACGCCGATCGAGGGCACCGATGTGAACACGGCGCAAGTCTTTGGGCAGTATGTCGACGTCTATGACATCGCGCAAGCGGTCGACGATGGGGCCACGGTGCGCATTTATTACGAGAGCCGTCTTGCCAAGGTGAATTTGGATGCAGAGGGTAAGCGGCTGATTGAAGAATTTGATGCTGAACTGGAACTGGAGGAAGAAACGGGGAGCAAACAAAAGGCCAAGTCCAAATGGACCCGGTTGGAGGCCATCGTAGGGATGGAGGGGCGCAAAAAGAATTTGGCCCAAGACATTGTGGACCATTTCGAAACCCGGCAAACGGTATTTGATGGCAAGGCGATGATCGTGGCCATGAGCCGTCGCATCGCAGCCGAGCTGTACAAAGAGATCATTGCGCTGCGGCCTGAGTGGCATGACAGCGACCTTGGAAAGGGTGTGATCAAGGTGGTGATGACCGCAAGCAGCAGCGACGGGCCAGAGATGCAGCGCCACCACACCACCAAACAACAGCGGCGGCAACTGAGCGACCGCATGAAGGATCCGGCCGACCCGCTTAGGCTAGTAATAGTGCGCGACATGTGGCTCACGGGCTTTGATGCACCGTGCCTGCATACACTGTACATCGACAAGCCGATGCGTGGGCACAACCTGATGCAGGCCATCGCTCGAGTGAACCGTGTGTTCAAAGACAAGCCGGGCGGCTTGGTGGTGGACTACTTGGGCATCGGTACCGATTTGAAAAAGGCCTTGTCATTTTACTCCGCTGCCGGCGGTAAGGGTGATCCAGCCGAACGGCTCATCTTGGCGTTTAATGTCTTGGTCGAGAAAATCGAAGTCGTGCGGCAAATGTTTTTGGAGAAGCCCATCGAGCGGGGAGTATATCAAGCACCCCAATGGTCGATGGCCGCAGAGCCTGATGCGCCGTTTTATGGCAATCCGATTCGCGTGAATTATGGCACCTTCTTCTGGGGCGATGCACGCGAGAAGCTGCGTGTGATTTTGCGCGCCGAGGAGCATATCTTGGGACTGGCCAGTGGCAAGGAGCGTTTTGTGCGCGAGGTATCACTGATGAGTCAAGCCCTCGCACTCTGCGTTTCGAGTGACGAGGCCAAACCCTATATGGAGGAAATAGCCTTTTGCCAGGCGGTAAAGGCTAGGTTGGTGAAGTTTGAAGACAGCGGTGATGGCCGCTCTGATTACGAGATCGAAACAGCGATCAAGCAGATTGTGGACGAAGCCCTGAGCAGCGAGGGTGTGATCGACATCTTTAATGCCGCCGGCATCCGGAAGCCTGATATCTCCATCCTCTCGCATGATTTTTTGCAAGAGGTGCAAGGCATGCAGCACAAAAACCTGGCCTTGGAGTTGCTGCGCAAAATCCTCAACGACGAGATCAAAACCCGCAGCAAGACCAATCTTGTGGCAAGTCGTCGGCTCTTGGAAATGCTCGAAGGGGCAGTCAAGCGCTATCAAAACAACCTGCTCACAACCACAGAAATCATCCAAGAGTTGATTTCCCTGGCGACCGCCGTCAAGGAGGCCGATGCCCGTGGCGAATCCCTCGGCCTGTCAGTCGCCGAGGTCGCGTTTTACGATGCCCTGGAAACCAATGACAGTGCCGTCGCCGTGCTAGGCGATGCCACCCTGCGCGACATCGCCCGCGAAATCGCAGAAAAAGTAAAGGCAAACACAACCATCGACTGGCAAGTCCGCGAAAGCGCCCGCGCAAGGCTCATGGTCCTCGTGCGTCGCACATTGTCCAAGTGGGGCTACCCGCCAGATAAGCAGGCCAGGGCCGTGGAGACGGTGCTGCGGCAGGCGGAATTGATGGCTGGGGGGATTTGAGGGGGGGATAGTTTTGACTGATTTATGTATCATAATGAGAGAATCATTGGCAAAAATGAAAAGAGCGAAAAGTAGTGGCCTCATGACGGGGGCGCAAGCGTTTGTAGATTCTCTTCTTCGGGCGAGAATCAAGAATCGCTTCTTGATGAAAGCACACCCTCAGCCAGTCTTCATGTTCCTTATGATGGCATTGATGCTGACATCATGCTCGCAAGCATCTTGTAATGGATCAGATATCAAACGATCTGAACCCGATAAGACCCTTGTAAACGAAGAAATTGAAACTGATACCACATGGATCCGCCCTGAAAATGGAGAAATCAAATTCCAAACAAAATGAACAATTTATCAAGATTTACTTTTGCTTTTGTCTTGGCAACCTTGCTATTTTCTTGCAAGGCTTCAAAGATGTACAAAGAGGCTGTAAGGGTACAAGACATCGCGCATTATGAGCGTTTTGTTGCTCAATTCCCCAAAAACAAGCATCTTCAGGAGGCTCAGGTCAAGCTTTTTGCAATGTATGAAGACCGTGATTGGGCGATTGCTACGAAGCAAGGAACAGCACTTGCGATGCGTCAATTCCTGACCAAGTATCCAAATACGGCAAGAAGGGATGACGCGGAGAGCAGGCAATTCAAATTCATGGAGGAAGATGATTGGGGAATCGCCTACCGTTTGAATACCGTTGAAGCTTATGAGAAGTTTCTGGCAAAATACCCTAGCTCGACAAGCCGGTACGATGCGCTAGCTCGGATCGATGCATTGCGAGAGAACGATGCATGGCAAACTGCGGTAGGCAAACACAGGATTGAGGATTACGAAGATTTCATTGCATACCATCCTCAGTCGGCTTTCGTCAAATCTGCGCAGTCCAGGATCGATAACCTGAAGGACAAACGGGACTGGTTGATCGCGCAAAATGTGAATTCGGCGACGGCCTATGAAAATTATCGCCGGCTGTATCCGTCAGGAATGCATGCGATGGAGGCCGGGACGAAGCTCGAGGAAATCAGGGTGCAACTACCAGCCTGGGAGGCGGCAAGGCTTCAAAACAGCCATGGCAGTTACCTTGACTTCGTGACAAAATTCCCACGGTCGGCATATACATCTGCCGCACAACAGAAGGTGGATTCGATCGAAATTTCCGCGTTCAATATCGCAAAGCAGTCGAATACCGAGCGCGCCTATCGGCAATTTATCGAAACGTATCCAAAGTCCAAGTTGCGGAGTGATGCCCTCTATGCGATCAATTCGATAGAAGAGGTAGAATGGGGCAATGCCAAATCAAAACAAACCTCTGCTGCGGTCCGTGTTTATCTGGTCAAATACCCTCAAGGAAAATACAGCGCCGAGGCGAATGATTTGCTCAAGGAATTGGTCCAATGGGAGGAGGTGAAGCGCCGGAATACCTATACGGGCTATGCGACATTTGTAGATGTGAATTGGACTTCGCAGTTCGCGCCCATGGCGAGGGAAAGGATGGATTCGCTTGCGGGTATAGGGTTTGAAAGGGCTCGCAATCTCAATACAGCAGCGGGCATGAGGGATTTTCTCAAAAAATACCCCAATTCCGACTATGAGGCAGCGGCTGGTCTGCGGCTGTTGCAGTTGGAATCGCAGGGTTGGGAAAAGGCGGATCGTTTGGGTACGCTTGCAGCGTTTCGCAACTACTTGAGCGAATATCCTGCCGGTGACCACAGAGGGGAGGCTGAAGAGCGAATTCAATCGATCATCGACCCTTGGTATGGGTGGGAGCGAAAGAGTTTCATTACGGGGGAGACACCTAATTGTGGGAACTTTGGAAATAGCTATGACAAACTACTGGACAATTTCCTACAGGTCCAGGTTGGTCCGTCGATCGACGTTGCAATTAAGGTCATGGAAAAATACACGGATCGATGTGTGAGATTTGTTTACATCAGGGGTGGAAGCACGTACAAGCTCAAAAATATTCCAGAAGGTCGATATTATCTCAAGATCGCTTATGGCTCAGAATGGGTAGAGAAAATGATTGACGGACGTTGTACCTTTAAATTCAAGAGGAATGCGATTTACGAAAAGGGAGAGGACGAACTGGATTTCAATATTGTCAAAACATGGAACGGTCAGCAAATTCCGAGTTTTGATTTATTCTTGGATGTGGTGACTTCTCAAGGAAACAAGTTTGATGCGGATAAGATTTCTGAGGCAGAGTTTAATCGGTAGTGGGGGAGTTTATTGAAAATTGTATTGATCATTTAAATATTGGAGGTTTTATGGCGAATTTGGAGAAGAAAAAATTGTTGGATGATCCGTTTGGGTCGGTTCCTAAGTTGTTTAATCAGTTGGGGATTTTTGTGTTGGATGATAGCATCTCGATGTACGAAGATGGTTATGGAGGCCTAAAAAAGCAACAAATACTGAATCATGCAGTTTGTGAAGTGCTCACAAGTGGTACGATTATTTCCTATGACTCTGGTAGTGTGGGCCGTGGACAAACTGCTGCAGCAGCTAAGCTGAGCAGCTATGGAGTTGGGTTGAAGATTTCTGCCGATAGAAAAATCCCAGCATTTCACAATGGTGAAAAAGGATTTGAATTTGGCTAATTGGACTGAACATGAAAAAATACACCGCCAGCTACGCCCACACCAACTCAAATTTTGTGATTCAGAATTTGAAGGGAGGAGTTGTGGACCATCCTGTAATACCGCTCCTTTATGTGTTGAAAAACATCCTACAGCGCGGAGCGCCGACGATGCTTTCTAGATTTTTGCAAGTACCGTTGGGCAAGTTGCATTCGCTAGATGATTTTAATGACTGGCTTCCTTTGATCAGTAATGAACCACAGAAATGGCTAGCAACGATCAAGGGCGATGAAAAGAACAATTATTTTCCAGCTCGGGAATTCTTGGAAGAGATCATTCCGAAGGAATTTGGTGAGTGGGCTTTTGTTCAAGCCCTGATCGTGCCGGAGTTGAGCATAGAGGAGATCGTCGGGGAGCAGGCAAAGGCTTTCACGCATCAGCAAGTGGATTTCTATTTGCCGCAGGCGCGGCTCGTCATAGAGATTGATGGGCAACAACATAAGCTGGATTCGGTGGTAGCTGTGGGTGATGCTGAACGCGACAGGTTTCTTGCAAGCAAGGGTATTCAGACGGTGCGGATCTCCACCACGGAACTGCAAACTGGGACCTATCAAGAGCAGGTGGCTCAAATCATGTTGCGTTTGGCGCAGTACGAGTCTATTCTGGGACCCTATCGCCAAAGCTGGAAGAAAATTAGCGCTAATGAGATCACAGAAAAAGAACAGAAAACTAAGCTGCTTCCTACGGCAATCATTCGCTTTCAAATCCTTCTGCTTGAGCTATTGCTAAACGGCTCCCTCGACATCAACGATTCTTGGAAACTCAATGTCCGTCTGAAAGAAAATCTGGGCAATTTTGTAACGCTTGCTATCGAAGACCTGCAAATATGGATTGCGAAACTCTGGCGGCTACGTTTCAAAACGGACTTAGAATTGCCGCAATACGATCTTTGGATTGCTGGAACCCTGCCAGAAGACAGTTCAAGAAATGGGATTGTCAACGTCGATTTCTCCATCTTCAATCGTTACACGGATGGGCACTTGGCTGCACCTGATGTCCTGTTTGTCCGCACGGATTACTTTGACGATGCCGACCGGAATTACTTCAAGGTGAGCTGTGCCGAGCCGATCAACTATGGCATCACCAAGGAAGACGAGGAGGTCTTGACGTTTTTTCTTCAGAATATTTTTGACAAGGACAATTTCCGTGACGGACAATTTCCGATCCTCTCCAACGCGCTAAATTTGCGTGATACGATTGGGCTGCTTCCTACTGGTGGTGGGAAATCGCTTTGTTATCAGTTGCCTTGCCTTTTGCAGCCCAGTGTGAATTTTGTGGTTTGTCCGATCAAGTCGTTGATGAAGGATCAGGCAGACAATCTGGAGAAATTGTGGATCACCAATGTGGCCTACATCTCCAGCGACTTGACGAAGGAAGACCGCTGGAAGGCGGAAATCGATTTTGGGGCTGGACGCTACCTATTTGTTTGGATATCACCTGAGCGGTTACAAATTCAGGAATTTCGCGACAAGATCGCGGGGTTGCAGTCTCAGGCTTCCATCGCCTATGCGGTGATCGACGAGGTGCATTGCCTTTCAGAATGGGGGCATTCGTTTCGTACTTCATACCTCAATTTGGCGAAGACGATCGACAAGCTTAGTCCCGAGGATGCAAGCGGCGAAGGGCGAACCAAGTTTATCGGCCTCACAGCAACGGCGTCCGTGAATGTGCTGAAGGATATCAAGGTGGAGTTTTCTAGGCAAAAGGGGCAATTGCAGGATGAGGACATCAAGTCGTTGCTGGATTACAGCCGTAAGGAGTTGGTGTTTCATGTCGAGGACGACAACGGGAACAAAGGCGAGAAGATGCGGGACATCCTGAAAGCGTTATCAAAAACTTCGGGATTGGCTATAGAAGATCAAAAAGCTGCACTCATTTTTACGCCTCATGTGAATGGCGCCTTTGGGTGCTACGAGCTGTCAAGTCGTGTGAATATTTGGTTTCCAGGGAAGTGTGATTGGTATGCGGGTGACATACCTACGAAGAAGGAATATGACTCGAAAGGATATCCGACCGGAAATACAGTCCCCATCATGTCTGAAGATGAACTCAAAGCACACAAAGATCGTGTACAGCAGGAGTTCAAAGCGAATAAATTCCCCTTGATGGTGGCCACCAAAGCCTTTGGCATGGGCATCGACAAGTCTAATATTCATTATACATTTCATTTTGGATTGCCTAGCTCTGTGGAGGCGTTGTATCAGGAAGCGGGTCGCGCAGGTCGTTGGATTAAAGGCCTTGCTGAAAATGAAGGGAAGCAGGCTACTTGTTATGTCCTGTATTCGAAGGAGACAGCTGATGAAATGCAAATCCAGGCTCTTTTTGACAAGGATAGTTCCTTCGCGAAAATGAAGGCAATTCAGGCTGGAGTACATCGAAACGATCAAAAAGACATCTTCCGGCAGATTTTCTTGTTTCTCATGGAGCAAGCCGATGTTGAGGATGAATTGAAAATTGTGGTGGATGTTGCAAAAACGTATTTCAAAAGCAATGAAATTGTTTCCATATTCTATTCAGATGCCAAAAAGAAATTGGGCATTGAGAAAGCAACCCTCCAAACTGCGATTTACCGCCTCAGCATACTTGGGCTGGTCTCAGATTGGACAACTGACTTCAAAGATGTGTTCCATGTAACCTTCGGTAAACCGACTTCAGAGGATGTCGTCAGAAGTGTTGCGAGTTACATCAACAAGTATGAACCAAGTCGGCCAGTTTATGAAGAAATCATGGCGCATCGGCAGGACAAAATGCTGGAGCCTGCTGGCCGGTTTTTGCTCACGTGGATCTTTGAAAATATCACTTACAACCGCAAGCAGTCTCTCAAGACTCTGGTCGATTTCTGCAACAAATTTGAGAATAGCGACTCTTTCAAACGAAGGCTTGACAACTACTTCAAGTTTACAGAGTGGACGTTCATCCTTCAGCATATTTCAGAATCTCCACGCGACTTTGAAAAATGGTTTGAGGTGCTTACAGTGATCGAACGGGATCATCAGAACGAGGAGAAAAACAGGATCTATCTGCCTGAAATAGAGAATCTAAAAGAAAGGGGCGAGCGATTTGAAGCTCTACGTGATGCTGTGAGTCGATTTTTGGAAAGCTACCGCAGCAATCCAGGACTGAATTTCCTGAGCGGATTGGTTCGTTTATTTCTGGATGAGTATCAAGACAGTGACGGTATCGACCGGTTTGAAGATGCGATGCGGCAAGTCAAGCTAGATTTTGATCCCGCAGTACAGGAGGAAATTATTTCACGCTTGGTGGCCATTGGCAAGAATCTAGGGATTGATCGCCGCACTGATCTTTGTCGATCAATCTCCAAATACTTTCCCGATCAGTTTGAATCTATTGCGATAGAACTTGATCTTTTACACTTGTTGAAAGAAGTTGTAGACGAAAAAGTCATATCCCTCAAATTACTCAATCAAAAACTCTATGAGCACATTGGAAAAATTTGACGGCACCCTTAACGAATTGGGGTCCGAAGTTGAAAAACTGAAATCTGTATCGGCGGTTTACCAAAAAATCGAAGCCCTCGCCACGACGAATACCGAGGTGAACCGGAAGTTTGATGCTGCACGACAGGAGTTGGGAAAAATCAACGAGGCGCATCTTGCCAACAAAGTCGCGCTCGACAAAAGTTTGGAGGCCTTGGAAAAGGCTAGTGAAGAGGGGAAGAGACAGCTTTCCAAGCAGATTGACGATAAGATCGACGCACTCAGGAAAGAGAACAAAGAGTTTTACAAGGAACTTGAAGGTACTATCAAGATCAAGCTGGAAGACAACAAATCAGAAATCAAGCGCCTAATAGAGAATGAACGATTGCAGCTGAAAGAGATTATTACGAACGAATTGGCATCAAGGACCCGTGAGATTCGGGAGGCGATGGAGGCTGAGAGCGGGAAGCAGACTGCATTGTTGCTGGCTGCGGGGACGCAGACACGGATGATGGTTATGCTCTTTGGCGGGCTTTCCGTCGCTCTAGGGCTGGGGATTTTGGTGAAGGTATTGATGGGTTAACAAGGTTTCATTTACATCGAATAATAAATCAATTACATTGGAAAACAACTCCCCAAAAATCCAAGCCAGCACAGTCACGCTGCTAGGCCCCGACAGCCTCCTGCAAAAGGGGCATCACTACCGCATTCCTGTCTATCAGCGGCCCTACTCTTGGGATGCGGAGCAGATCAGACGGTTTTTTCAGACGTTGATTTACAACTTTCGGAAGGAACGTGAGATGTCTTTTTTAGGGACTATCTTGCTGCTGCCAACCGATAAAACCAATGATCCCGTTGCTTGGTACGTCGTGGACGGGCAGCAACGCTTGACGACCTTCTTTTTCTTTTTCCATTATTTGAAATTGCGGGGGAGCGAGGAAATGCTGCCGCGTGCGATGGCCGATACTGGCTGGTTGAAGTCAGAGATAAACGGTGGTCAAGAACAGTTGGCGATTGATGCGGCAATGGCACTAAGCTTTGAGGATGTGAAGATAGAGCGGTTTCCAAATGACAATAACCGCTACGCCTACCGGCTGTACCTGATCGGTAGGGAGTTTGAGGATCTTTGGGATGATGAATTTGAGTCGCTGTCAGCAGAGGAGCGAACGGAAGGAAAGGCTGCTGAGCTGCTTTCCGACAAGGCATTGAGGGATTTTTTGCAGTATCTGGGATCGGAGGTGAGCGTGGTGCGCATCGTGACGGAGACGGGTTTGGCCAAAACCCTTGACATCTTTGATACGATCAATACCACCGGGATGGCGCTCAATGGCAGCGACATTTTTAAGATCAGGATGTATGAGTATTTGAAGGATGTGAAGGACTGGACTGAGGAAGATGAACCTTTTAAACATATCGACGCGCTCTATGCCAAACTAGAATCAGAAAACAAATCCTACGCACTGAAAGGGCACGACCCGTATGCCCGCATCTGCGACATGGACCAAGTGCTCATGCTTTATCAGCACGCGTTGATTGAAGTGGAAAGCATCAATCGCGCCACCCATGGGCTTGCTGCTTCGACTTTCTGGGATCGGCTATTCCGCACAATTCTGTTCAACGAACAAGTGGAAGGCTTTCGGCGCGATGCGCCTTACCGTGACAAAATTGACTTGGATGCGATGACCCGCCTGATCGAGGCGCGGTTTGCTTGGGAAACACCGGCAGTGCGCACCCCGCGTACGCTCTTGATGTCCAGGCTGATGTTTTACACGCGTTACGGTTGGCGATTTTGGTGGCTGGCTGTGCTGTACATCGATCGGTTTGATGGGCACAAGGAGGGGAGCGGTTTTGATCCCAAACTTCTGGAGCGGTTTGTGGAGTTGCTGACGAAGTATTATGCGATTCAATCGATCAAATTTGCCAAGGTGGTGAATGCCAGTATCACCTTTACGTATGACTTGATCAAGATCATGCTGGACCCCAATGAGACGCAGCAGGGCTTGTTGTGGCACTTGGAGAATGGCATCAAAAATGCAGCAGAAGATAGATTGAGAGGTTGGCTAGCCGAAAATCTATACTGGAACTACTTGCTCTGCCGGTTGGTCTGTACGTTGGCGGAATTTTCAAACCCATTGGCTGATTTAGAGACAGATGAGGGTGCAAAACATTTCCATGAAAATGTTTTTGATGGCGAGTTTGATTTGGACCATATCTTCGCCAATGCTCAATTTGAAGCCTTGCCAGATGTAGATCGCGCGCAGTGGAATGACTTGCAGAATTCGATTGGCAACCTGACCTTGTTTGGCCGCTCTGAGAACCGCTCCCAAGGGGCCTATCTCTACCATGAGAAACGTGATAATTTTCACGGGAGCAAGTATTTGAGCGCGCGTGAGGTGGGTGCGCACGAAGCTTGGACGGTGGAGGCCTGTGCGGCACGACGGGATTTGCTGGTGGAGCGGGTGGCTGGGTGGTTGATGGGGTAGAGGTCATAAATTCTCGCGTTTTGCAGCCGTTGAGAAGCGTTGCCGAAGATCATTAACGTCCACAAGGGGAGGCAAGGTATTCCCAATTTCCCGGAATCTTTGACTTGGCTCTAAAAACCGAGGATTCTCCACCATGAACTTCGCAAACGCCTTCGTCATTGCGTCTTCAAGTTCATATTGGGAAGCTCCTGTGACCGTCTTCTCATGACGGCGGACTTCGTACTTTTTGCTGTTGTTTTCGTCCCGAAATTCCAACACAACAAAGGAGACGGAACGGGTATGTGACTTTGGCGCTTCGTTATCCAAGTCATAGAATTGATGGTTGGGAAACCGACTGTTGAACCACGTGGCGAATGCGGCTCTGTCTTCTTGTTCTATTTTGGGGCGCTGCTTGTGCGGGATGGTTTTGTGTCCATTGGGCTCGATTTTATTTGTTTGCAACATGCGGTAACCTTTGAAGTTTGTCTTCTTGGCGGCGCTCAATTCGTAATCGATCGGGAAATCTGGGTCGAAGAAGGTTCGCAGCAATGCATTGTATTGGAACAGGAAAGCTACTTGCTGCATGGTACGGGATTCGGAGATGCCAATTAGGAATTGGCGGCCAGCAAGCGTGAGGTGGTAACTATGGGGAGCAAATTGTTCGGCAATGAATCCCTCCTTGATGAGGTAATGGAGATGCGAAAGTATAAAGCTGTCCTCGTCTATGCCTAGGAATCCACAAAGTGAAGCGTGAGTCTCGGACTGGGGTGACAAGAAGGCCAAGATGATTTTGGAGAGGCGGTCGAGTTGCAGATTGGTCTCGGCAACGACCTCACCCTTGCAATCAAAGAAAGGGAAATAGACCTCGTGAATGACCTCTAGGGTGTATTCCGGACTATGATTGTCACGGAATTTGTCAAAGATGACGGTGGCTTTGGTAGATGTACTGTCCATAATAAAGAGGTGATTGAGTAAGGATTAATGGGAAGAAGTCAATGAAGGAATTGGCATAAGCTCATTGAGGGTGTGAATAATGAGTCCCTGATTTTGGAATTCCTCCGCGATCATTTTGAGCTTGAATTCTGGAAATCGCTCATCGTTTGGTAGCGTGGCGCGCTTGAGCAAATACTCGCTATCGCCGACCACGAGCAGCAGGCGTTTCACTCGCGAGAGGGCTACATTTACACGGCGATAGTCTGAAAGGAAGCCGATGGTATCGCTGCCTCGGTTGCTTTTGACCACGTCATAGATGATGATGTCTTCCTCAGCGCCTTGGAACTTGTCCACGGTATTGATTCGGATTAGGGAGACGTCTTCGCCTTTGTCATCTTGCGTTACGAAATTCCGATACTTGGTGAGTGATATTTCCCGTTGAAGCATGTTCACTTGGCCCCTGTAGCCGGCAATGATACCGATGGTGAAGGGCGCGGGTTCCCCTTTCTCGTTTTTGCGTTGCAGATTGTTGAGGTAGGCGTTGTCTAGCCATTCCAGCGCCTCCTTGATTTTTGCAACGTTGCAACGGTTGGCCCTTGCAAATTTGTCTCCATTGTCAAACGGATTTTCTTCGCGAGACGTGCTCAAGAAAACCATGCTGGTTTCTTTTGCCAGCGTAAGCTCATGGGATTTCGATTTGTCATATCCGGGCACACGTACCGGATCTGGATTCTCGAGCTTTCCCTCATAGAAGTACTTGGAAATGATCGATCCAATCTGGCGCGGCATACGGTATTGAATGTCGAGCATTCGGAAATTTTGTGCCTGTTCCGGAACTGACTCGATGGTAGCGATGATTTTCTCGAACATGCTTTCGCCGAATTCCTTGTCCACGTCGAGGCCGTTGTCCTCAAGTTTGTCCTTGACTTTTTGTTTGACTGCCTCCTCACGCGTGACCACTGGCGGCAACTGCTTGTGGTCTCCAATCAAGATGATGTTTCGACCCATGTTGATCGGTACAAGTGCCTCGGCAGGCGATGCCTTGCTACTCTCGTCCATGATTACGTAGTCGAATTTGAAATTGACACGACCATATTTCATACTTGCGATATGGATGCATGTTGCACCGACCACGCTGACCGATTTAAGATAGGCAAATTGTAGGCCGATGAATTCGCTGCCATCGCGGAGTTTAGATGTTCTGGCATCCTTTTCCTCTCCAAGAGAATTGTCGAGGAACGATTCCCATTCCTTTTGTAAACTGAGCAATCGCAGCTTCTGTACACCGATCTCCTTCTCGAATACGCGCTGGATTGCATCGAATTTGCCTGTATTTTTGAACAAATTTTCCCGATAATAGGCTGGCCACGTGGGCTTGAGGAGTTCCTTTGCAAACGATGCCGCAGGATCCTTGTCGGATTGCAATTGGAACAATTTGTGGTAAAGCCGAACAAGGGGTTTCATTTTGTCCTTGTTGCCGCTGAGCGCTTGGTCCAACCAATCGTTGGATCGTTTGCGCGTCGAATGTACCCATTCCTTCAGCTTGGATTCGTAGGAATGTGCTTTCAGTTTTTCACCGACCCTGTCCTCGGTGGCAGCCAAACGCATGAAGAGTATGGTTTCAGGGAGTCTCTCCAATACATTGTCCACGGCGAGGTTGGACTGCGAAGTCACGAGGATGCGTGCATCTGGTTGCCGCTTGAGGATTTGTTGAATCATCTCCACGATGACGGTCGTCTTCCCAGTCCCTGGAGGGCCTTGAACCAAAAATAAGGGTTGGCGGTGGATGGCCTCTTTGACGGTTTCCAATTGCGTAGCATCTGATTTGAGTCGTTGGTTCACAATCCCCGCTTCAAACGCATCGTGGTTGATCACCAAACGCGGCGGCGTCGGGATCATTTCGGGAGTGGCCAAGTAGGCCGTCAGTTCGGGATTGAGTATATCGCCTTTTTCAAATTTGGTACATGCCTCGACTTGCTTCTTGAATTGGCTCACCTCTTGTTTCACATCTTGAATGAGTTCCCCTTTTTCCGGAATCTCTTCGAGTTCGAGTTTGACGTCACGAAGGGTGATATGACGTTCGGTCGGGTGGTAGTCTTGAATGATCCCAAGGTAGGAATCGTTCACCGTGAGGCCAACACCGTCATACTTGAGGCGCTTGATCTTGTCCCATGGATATTTTTTGTTGTGCTCGGCGAGCTGAAACACTACATTCTCCTTGTTATTTGCGCTTTGACGACGTTCCACATATTCCAATTTCAACGCCTCTTCCTCAATGAATTCCTTTTCCTTTTCAGGCATCGTTTTCCACTTTTCAAGCGTCGACTTTTTGTCTTTGGCCCCCTTGGAGAGCGAATTGCTGCCGATGTCGGTTTTTGCAATTGCATGCTGCCGCATTTGCTCCATGAATGGAAACAATCGGATCGTAGATGAATTCGAGCAGCTGAATCTACAATCCAAAAGGATGGCCAATGACGGGATCTGCTTTTCACGGCCGCGATGCTGTTTCCAATCCAAGAAGAGCAGGTTGTTGTCCATATCTAAAAATGCAGGAGCTGAATGGTTGCTCGTATGGAAATAACCCCAGATCTGTTTTTTTGAGTTGGATAATTCAGGATGCGGAAGGTAATGGCATTCACTGTTCATTTCCTGCAACATTGGCTTAAATGATGCTGTGAAATCGGGATGAACAATGACTTTCAACATTCGTTTTAGGGCTGTCTCCTCGGTTGGTTCGAGCGTTTTTGCAGAAGTTGATTTCTCCTGCATTTCCAGATCATTGATCAGTTCCAGCCACGTTGCATATCGGTCTGAGCGTTTCGAGGCACAAGCCTTGGATACTATGTCGTCTGGAATTGGCCCCAGAGTTAGTTTTGTCATGAGATTTCCAAATGCCCAGATGTCATCTTGAAGCCTTGCGACTTCAGTGGATTCTATTAGGTCGGGGCTTAGGTTGTTGGCTTTGCAAATACCAATGCGGCGCATCAAAGCTAGCAGACCGATGAACCGCAGTCGAATCTCGGAACCCTTCGCCTCAAGTGTCTCGGGGGCAAAGTAGAAACCGTATTGGTTTTTTTTCTTCAACTCCGACAAGGCCTTCGCCAGTGGAATCCATGCACCGATATTAACATTTTTCTCCTCAACGGATGTGCAGTCTTCGTCATGGGGATAGAATATTCTCATTGTGCATTCTTCCTTTTGGAGAGCAGCATTCGTCGGCAATAGAATTCCGTCAACTTGTCGCTTCAGGAGGGGTTGTATTTCATCGCGAAAGGTTCGCTCCATCAACGGTAATAGGGCGGGTTCGACTCTGATGCTAAGCATCTGAAACATGTTGCCAGTGGCATCTTCTACCAAGTCTAGGAAAAAATCTTCAGACCAAGTGTCCAACCTTTTCAAGGTTTGGAAGCCTAAATTGTAATTGTTCATACACAAGGGTAATTAAGATTCAGAACCAAAGAAAAGTTTAACGATGGGAAAAGTGGATGAAGATTCGGGTTGCCACGCAAAGGAATGAACGGCAAATGAATCAGGTGACCTCAATTTGAGATCTGATTAACAGAGATTTTGCTTTCGCAGGTTTGGAAGTCGGATTTTTAGGCTTATCCACAGCTGGAACAGCACTGGAGAGATGCTGTATCTTAACTTCATGAATTTCATAGGGCAAATGATTTATAGTACTTCATACGGCCCTTCTTGTTGAAGTTTTGTTTTTTTGGGACAAATTTTCGCGGAATTGGGACAAAGTCAAACAAGTGCATGGCTTTGTTGTGAATGGATGGTCAAGCGAATTGACAAATTGGGCAAGAAAAATCAATTGATACATGATTTTCGAGACTCCTACCAATCATTTTCGGTCGAAATCCACATGCAAGCGGATTCTATCGTAAAAGGGTTCCAAGTCAGAAAAGCAAGCAGTTTCGACTGGGTACTTTGCCAAATCTATATGCTCAATCAGGCAGCTTCGCCGTCAACCGGCATGTACGTTTTGATTGTTCCCAATAAATCAAGGCTAACGATTTAGCCACATTTACAGCAATTCGAAATCCCGACACATTGTCAATTTCCCGCCCCCCACTCAACCCGCACCCCCAAAAAATACCGCCCCCCCAGCGATACCACCTCCGCATCCTCCAACCGCCTTACCCCAACCTTCACCCGCAACCCATCCAACTCCCAGCAACCCAGCAGACCATTCACCTCAAACTCGGCAGAGCGATCCCGCATCGCAGCCAAATCCAGCTTGGGGCAGGCCTCACGGAGCGCCTGTAAGAGCGTCGGCAGCATGGCTTTAGAGACCATCCCTGTACTGTCCAGGGCTTCGCCCGCCGAGATTTCCCGGCCGATGAAAACGGTTTGGAAGCGGCCGGGTTCGCCGAGGCCGTAGAGGCTCCAGCTTTGCCAGCTGCATTGGAAGTGGGTGTAGGCGATGGCGGGTTGGTCGGCGCTGAGTTGCAGGCCGGGGGCATTGTAACGCGCCATGTCTTCGGCGGAGATTAGGCTGCTGTGCGCGGTGAAATAGGGGCTGAGGTCGTGCTGGAAGATGCCGCCCAATCGGTGCTTGAGTTCCTTTTGGGTGGCCAGGATCACCTCGGGCGCTTTTATGATGGGACCAGCACAGCTGCCGATGCTGAGGCGCTTGGGACTCAATATTCGGGCGATGGACGGTAGTACGCTGTTGGACATTGCCTCGGCTGGGTCTGGATGGTGCAAGCCGATGATGGCTTCTTGCGCGATGGCTTGTTGCGGCGATAGCGGATGCAATGCGGTCATTTTGGCGGATTTGAAAGCGCAGCCAATGGCACTCCCGACGAGCAGGAGAACCATCAGCGCGGATTTTGGAAAGAATCTCAAGGGGTGGTGACGTCCATGTGGTAGGCTCCGGTGGCGCTGAGGCCCGCACCAGCGGTGGTTACGTTGAAGTCGTAGTTGCCGGCAGTCGTGGGGGTGCCGGTGAGGCGCCCGAGTGCTGCGTCAAATGCCAATCCGGCTGGGAGATTGGCGCCTGCTGCCCAACCAACTCCGACATCGATCGGTGAAGCCATGGCCTCGGGTACATTGAGCGCCAAAAGGTTGGTCGCGTCAAAGGCCGCTAGGGTGACCATGTCCCCATATTCGCGCAGGGTCACCGCGACGGTATGTGGTCGGCGCGGCACGATTTGGTCATAAACCACGCCCGTTTGTGCCGCTGGAAGTGTGCCGGGCGCCAACTCCAACAAGTGGACGATCTTGCCACCATGCACCGCTTGCGCATCGTAACCCGGGCGATTGAGGGCGGCATCTTGCAAGGCGCCGTTGATGCGCGAGATCACGTGGTAGTTAAAATCCCAACCCGTGGCACCTCCACCGGGATGGTAGGCGTTGTCCAAGGCATTCACATTGGTGAGGTTTTGGTAATTGCCACCCCTGCTGATCCAGATGTTGCGGCCCAAGGATTCAAAGCCGCCAAAAAACATCACCGTGTTGGCGGTAAATCCGACTGACTGGGCGAGCAGGGTGAGCAGGTTGCCAAAGTCGGTGCAGATGCCGATACCGTCGGTAAATACGGTCAATGGATCGGGGTTGATGGCGTCTGCAGGATCATAATTCACAACGCTGCGGATACCGGTGCGTATCGCACCCGGCACGTCGCCACTGCCATTGGCAAAGGCGGTCGCGCGTGCGATGGCATAGTTTTTCACGGCTGCGGTGGTGGGTGCGCCCTCCAGCCAATACAAAAGGTGCGAGCCTGAATTGCCAAGGCTAACCCAAGTGTTGCCGTCGATCGTAACCTGCCAAGTGAGGACATTGTTGGTGGAGCGCACGGCATCTGAGCCCGACAATCCTGTGAGCGTGAGCCCAGTGACATCTACCAAGGTCGGCGTGATGGAGGCTCTGTCCTTTCTGCCAACTTCCCGGCCGCCATCCAGTACGCGCACTGTTGCTTCGGTCACATTTTCGACCACGCTACCTGCACCTAGGCCGATGCGTGCGTTTACATTTGGCGTAGCATTTTTGGTGTAGGCGGCTGCGTGCGTCACGGAGCCGGTCAACCACAAGGGATTGTTTTTCATGTCGCCGCCATAAGTCTGCATGGCGTGACTGCTCAGAAAGTCCACGGTGTCTACAGAGGGGCCGACGATATTGATGTTGGGGGTGGTGGAGACGGATGCGTCGCCGCCAGCAGTGGCGTCTGCGCCGGTTGCAGCATCATCGGCAAGGAGTGCGGAAGGTGCTGCGCTTGCCGACTGATGCGATTCGGTTTCGCCTTCAGATTCAGCAAGGGTGGAGGCCGTCAATTGAAAAGGCGGAGCAGCCATGGAGCCACGCACTGGATTTGCAGGCACAGCAGTTGAGGATGCGCCATCGGCTGAGAGTTGGAAAGGTGCGGGAGCATGCGAGACACCTTCAGCTTCAGGTGCGCTAGCGTGTTGAGGCCCAGCATTGGACTGTTGTTCTCCGTGAATAGCCATAATCAAAGAAGGTGAGGGTGATGAATCTTTTCACAATAATAGGGAATTTTGTGGAGGATGGCAATTGGGGTGATGGGGCTTGCGTGGGGCAAATGTATGAAAACAAATTGCGGCCCGCGGCCTTAGTCCGCCGAGGCGGCTATCCGACGCTCCCGCACTTTCCGTGCGGGATGGCGAGAGAAGCTAATTTTGCAGGTTAATCAGTACTATTTTCCCATCTCAATTCTCGCCGGAGGCTCGTGTCGGATCAGCTTACGGCTCCCGCACCCAAGGTGCGGGACCGCTCGCAATTTTCATGCGATTGCCCTATTGCGTGGGGCAAATGTATGAAAACAGATTGTGGCACGTGACCTCTGCTCGGAGAACAGGCTGTACCGTTCCGGTTTTATTGCAATTGCCATCACAAAACGACGCTTGGGCAACCGATATGACCAATGCCATAACCGTTTCTAAAAATTCCTTATGGACAGAGAAAGAAGGAACCGCACGATCCCAACATTCCTACGAATCCCAATCCCCCCTAAAACCCAGCCCGCTTAAGCTCATCCAAAAAAGCAGGCCGTTTCGCAAATTAGACACGAATTTGCACAGCAATCCTATTGGCCACCTCAACCCCGCCCAGCGTCTTGATTTGCTGGAGGTAGCCGCAGGCGATGGCGTAAGATCTGCGGTCGGTGCACTGCCGAAAGTAGTTTTCCAGGATCGACTTCCAGACTTGCACGAGGGCCTCGCTGTATTTTGCTTTGAGAATGCCTTGGTATTGGGTGGTGAAATGCGGCTGTCCCACTTGTTGCACGATGCGCAATAGTTTGTCGTGCATGCCCTCGCTGACGTAGATTTCTGCTAGGAGGTCCCTTTGATTGGTGGCGGAACTTTGCGCTTTGGCAATGAGCGCCTCTAGGTAGGCTGGCCATTCGGGCTTGGGGATATTGCGCTTGATGGCTCGGAAAGCGTCCATTTTGTCGTGGTAGCTTTCATCAAAAAGTTGCCGGGCAAGCAGGGCGGCCTTGTAGGAATCATGTTGCTGCTCTGCAATCTGTAGCCGCAGTTTGAGCCAATGGTAGGCATAGCCGGGGGATTTGGCATTGTCCTGCAGATAACCTTCCTCCGCGAGTTTGTCGGCACGCTCGGCATCGCCCGCTGCTAGTGTATCGTCTCTCATAAAAGTGAACTAATTATCTGCATCCCCTGCGTATGTCCACTCGAAGGGCTTTGCCCTTGTCCGGTTATAGGTTTCGATGTATTGCATGAGGGCCTCCACGAGCTGTTGCTTGGATTTC
>JANPHP010000052.1:0-7752 GCA_031424495.1 Bacteroidota bacterium
CTGCAGCAGGTGCTTGCCGGTCGATGCCGAGACCCCATCGACAAAGCGCACGGCTGTGCCGACCAACAATGGCCTGAACCGCGGGTTGCGGGCTGTGACAATGGCGGTGGGCGGCGCATATTGCGTGATGAACTGAGATACGGCTGCGAGTTCGCCAAAGCCTAGCTTGGGCTGAAAAGGATCAGCAAATCGACGCGTCCGTAGATCTGGAATCACCACAAGCTGCATTTCACCTGGGCGGCGCCCAGAGAGTGCTCGCGCAGGAAGGGCTTTGGCGGCATACAATTCGTTGAATTGTTGCAAGGCCAAGTGCTCATAATCCCAAGC
This sequence comes from Bacteroidota bacterium, assembly GCA_031424495.1. Lineage (GTDB taxonomy): Bacteria > Bacteroidota > Bacteroidia > J057 > JADKCL01 > JADKCL01. Next base: position 328 of record JANPHP010000052.1, read on the forward strand.
GGTGATCGCGCGATTTTTGTGGCGCAAGCGCTCGCTAATGCGCTTGTAGAAATCTTCTTCAGTCTCTTGTGGCCTGCCGTTGGTGGATGCGTAGGGCTGTTGCACGCTGCCCACGGCTGGGTGCAACAGCTGCAAGCGGGTGACACTGCCGCTCGGCAATTCCGCAATATGCTCGCCTTTGCCTTTCACGACAATTTGTCTTGCACGCACGCCTTGGGTTTGCAGATCCGTCCAATCTGGCAGGATATCACAATCTCCCAAAGTTCCGGCCATAAGCCAATGCAGGTTTCCCGGCAATTCAGCCTCAGCGACCTGCGCATCTAGCGGCATGGTGAGTTTGAGCAAACCTGTCTGCGTGAGCCCATGCGTCTCATCTGCCAATAGGTTTTGCGACGGCAGTTGTTGCCAGCCAGCTGCTCCATAATATTTCCAATTCACCGATGGTGCTGCGACATCGGGATCCCCACTGCCCGCTTGTACTTTTAGGAGCAGCGACAAGCTAGCTCCCGGTTGTAAGTCAGTGAATCCGATGAGCACGCTGCCATGGCTTGCATAGGCGGGCAACAGTGCTTGCGGGCTGCCGATGCCGACAGGCAATGGCCGATAGCCAAATGGCATCTGATGGTAGAGCCTTTCCTGCCGAGCCGTAGCGGGCACCCAGTCCGCAAGCGGAACTGTGACCCTCGCTGTATAGCCCAGGCGCAAGCCTTTGAGCTTGGGGATGTAAGGCGCTTGCAATTCGAGGTCGGCCAGTCCCTGCTGAACGGCCTTAGCTGCATTCAAGCTTGCTTGCAAGCTGCCTGCATTGCCCGGCACTGAATTGTTGGCGAGTGCAAGGGCCGCATTGGTCACGGCATCGGTCGCCTTAATGAGCGCCTTTGCCAAGCGGCGTTGCGCCTGCTCGTAAGCCCTTTGCGGATACCAATTGGTTGCATAGCCGAGCTTCAAATAGCGCGGGCTATCCTCCGATCCGTCCAAACGACCGATTTTGGCGGGGTCCCAGCCCCCTTCAAGTGGTTCGACATCTTGGAGATTTACTTGCAGGCGCGGCGCAAAAAAAGGCAAAGGATTGGTCGCCAGGCTTTGGCTCCATTTTCCTGTCACCATTTCTACATTGGCCACAAAATCTTGCTGCTGATATTTGACTCCATTGACGGCAGGAGTGTCGCCCATGGCCGCAAAATAGGGTGCATAATAAGCTTGCAGATTGCTGGGCAACTCCATCCAATCCATTTGCAAGTCAATGCTATCCAGCGGCTTCAGGCAGATTTCGGGATGCGCCACGCGCAATTCCGTAAACGGTCCCGGCAAGCCTCCAAAGGGTTCAAATGGTGAATTCACCTTGAGCTTGCCATCCTGATTTTGGGCATGAAAAGCCTCGATGCCACTTACCCGCACTTCCAATTGGATCTCGGTCACCTGCAATGCTTGGCAAAAAAGCTTGGCTTGGGCATCGGTTTCATTCGTGTTCACCCCAAAGCCCATTGTTGGTGCCAAACGCATTTTGAGCAAAGGTGCCTTCCCGATGAGTCCAATTTCAGGGAATTTAGCTCCCGGGGACGTGATCGCGGGCATGGTGTCGGGAAATGCGAGCTGTAGTGTGATTTTGCGGTAGGTGGCATCGATGACCGGAGCCACTTTGCGCCAATCGGCTTCCATCCACTCTTTTTCACCGGTCACCTCAAATGCAAATGGGCCTACCCAATCCTGATGCGCCGTGGAGCTCAGGTCAAACAATGCGGTGATCGCTCCGAAATCAGCGGGGGCAAATGTGAGCGTCAGCAAGATATTGCGTTCGCCTTCTGAAAGTTCGAGCAGCGGGGACTCGATGAGCAGTCCATAGTGAGCGACATCGGTGCCCGGCTGACTGAGCTCATCGAGCAGGCCGTAGGGAAACCATCCGGCTTGTCCATTGCCAGGATGGCGGCTGAGGCGTCTGGCATCTGCCGTCGCGGCGAGTTGCACGGCTTGATTGCGCTGCATCGATGGGGACAGGCTACCTGCCTTGCGTATGCCAGCTTCGACAAGAGCCTCAGGAACTTTGGGCAGGCCATTGTTGGCACCATCCATTTCATAGAGCTCCTGAAAGTCATCCTCATCCAACCACAAAACATTGCGCACATAATGCAATGCTGCACTGGCATCGGCCAAGGTTTGCGGCATTTCCCGATCTTCATGCAGGCGGCGCAATTGCAGCGGCTCACCTTTGTAGTAGGGCAATGGGTGGCCATTGTACAATGCTGCGCTCAGTTTTGCCTCCAAGCCACTTGCATCGCTCACATTGGCATCATTGCCATGGTCGGCGGCGGGGTAGGCCGTGGCGAGCAAGGCGCGCGAGAGCAATGCTTCCCATTTGCGCAGCACCTTTTCCTCAGGCGTCGTCAACGGGTAGCGCTCAGGCTCCAACTGCATCATCTCGCGAAAATCGTCGAGCGTGATTTGCAAGGTATCAGCGGGAAAGTCGCGCCGCAGGTCGCGGTTGTCCATCGCTGCATACAGCGCGGCAAAGCTGCTCCAAGGCGTGCCTGTGAGCCGTGTGCCTATGCCTTGTGACCATACGAGCTGTTGGACGGCGAGCATACCCGCTCGCCCGGGACTTGCTTGCAGCAGCTTGTGCAGGCCTGCGGGCGCAAATTGCACGCGCAAAGCCGAGCGTTGCGCGACTTGCGCTGCTTGTAATTCCAAGTCTGCGGTGGTCTCCAAGACCACATCCGCGCCCAAATCTGGGGCCAAGAACCTTGTGCCCTCGGGCAAAAAAGATGGCTCCGCTCCTTCTTTGAGGGCAACCGTAAGATAAGTTTCTGCAGGTCGGGGTGGCTGCGGCGCGAGTTGCAGCACGTCGCGGTAGTAGTGTGACAGATGCCGTTGTGGAAAGGCATTGATGGCGTCGCGGTAGTGGCGCAAGATGTGGACAAATGCGACAAACAAGGCCACATGCGGCTGGGCCAAGGGTGATGATTTGCCCGACACATAACCGGTAGGATCGGCAAAAAAGCGCTCAAACTCCAGGGCGATAGGCCCGTCGGGCGCGCCCAAGAAGCCTGACCAATCGGCGTTGGATTGGGCGAGCAGCGTCGCCCAATCGAGGGCTGCCCCAGCGTCGGCAGACACAAAGCATAGCTGACTCGCCAGCGCAATCGCCTCCTGAAGCAGGTCTTTGGGGCTGTGATCGTCTAGCTCCACAGCCCGTGGGTCTAGCATCGGCAGACTGCGATGGTGGCGACTCGTGCCCAGTATATGATCTCTTTGATTCTCCACTGCGAGGTTGATGGGGTTGCGGGCGATCAAGTCGCCTTGTGGGTCAGGTTGGGGGTGACAAATTTTCCTTTACCTGCATAAAATGGGATCGGATCTTCTTGTGGGCTCGGCACCAAGATGACTTTGGCCTTGACCTTGGGTGTGAAGATGGCGATGCAATCGCTGCCCTTCAGGATCATGGGCTTGCCGCCGTTTTTGGTCTTTTGGGTGGTCTGGTCACCGCCGAGCATGTAAATCTCGATGGTGCCTGTACCCGGAGCAGCATAACCCGAGACGGTGTAGACGCAATTCTCGACCTTCACCTTTTTCTCATCGCCCAGCACACAGGTCTTTTTGCCTTTGATCATGGCCTTGCCACTTCCCTTGATGGGAGTGGGCGCTGAAACCACGGTCGCCGGCCCGAAGCTGGGCTGGAAAACGACCATGTCACCATCGACAACTACGCTATCAAGTGCCATATATTATGCGCTGACCATTTGTTGATACAGGGAGCCTTCGGCAAGGTTGAAGGGGAATACCATATTGTGGCGGGCATTGGTGGATTTGATGGTGAATTCGATCTCAATGTGGATCACTTCATCATCGCGCTGATCTTGCACAAACGCCACTTGCTCCAGCAAAATGCGCGGCTCATATTGCAGGATCGCATCAGCAATCATCTTGCGAATGTTGGTGTAGAGGTTTTGATCAAATGACTCAAAAATGTAGGCATCAAAATCTGCCCCATAGGCATGGTGCAAGACGCGCTCGCGGTAACGCGTTGTGAAGAGGATCATCAGGCTTTCTTCGATATCCTGCTCCCCGCTCACCATTTTCACAGCTGCCCCTTGCCCGGCAAACGTCGGTGGAAATGCCCACCCTTTTCCCAAAAATGCACTGTCTTCCATTGCCATTTCCCCTATTTGAGTTCTACTGATCCGCCTTTGATTTCTACTTTGCTCCCGCCATCCAAGGCAAACTCCGTGCTGCCGAAGTTCATTTTGCCACCACTTTTCAGCAAGACGCCATCGCCATTCATGTTGAGCTTGTGGCCTGCGGCCAGCATTTCGATGCCTTTTTCATCCATCTTCAATTGCTGATCGCCAAATTGTAGCAGGATGCCTTTTTCGTCGAGCGTAAACAGGGCCTTGCCCTTCATGTGTTGAATGCGAAACGTTTTTTTCTTTTCATTGATCTGCACCTCAAACTGCTCCTTGGTCGCAATCAAAATATCCTCTTCTTGATCATCAAACACCAGCTTGGAGCCGCCCTTGGTGATGAGACCTTTCTTTTGATCCTTGCCGTCACGTGGAAAGAGGGGCGCATTTGTGTTGTTGAACAAGCTACCCATAACGACAGCTGCCCTTGGATCATCGTTGAGAAACCCGACGATCACTTCGTCGCCCTCTTCTGGCCAAAACAACATTCCCCTGCTGCCTGCGGCGCCCTTGCCTGCGGTGGGCATGCACATGCGTGCCCAAATGAGGTTTTCCTTTTTGCCCATGGCAGGCAGGTAGACCCGCACACGATGCTGACCGCCAGCGTCTTGCTCAAATGCCTGCACCACACCTATTTGCAATCCATTCACGCCAGGCACCAATCCCGCTGCCAATGCATCGACGATGGGCTTACCTTGTGCACCGTAAGCCGTTGCAGGCATTCCGATTTGTACGTCGGTGCTCCAGCCCGCGACCGTGAGGCGATGCCGCACGCCTGCAATGAAGCTCTTGCCATCAAACTTGGAGCCTATGCCTTTGATCTCACAGGGCTTGCCGGCTTGGATTTTGGCATCGCCCATGAGCTCCATGCGGCCTCTGAAAAATGCCAAACGCGAACGCGAAATCGTGCCACCCGCCCAGGCTTTCAATTCGTCGGGCGATAAAACGGTGCCACTGAAAAGCGTCTGGGTCTGACCTGCTGAAAGTGACTTGAGCGCTCCGGGTTTCGCGGTGCCGGGATTTAGCGTCGTGCCTTTTGCAACCACTGCTGCTGCTGCCGTCAGTGTGGCGTAATCATATCCCTGAGCGGTCGCACTTTCATATTGTTCGGAGCCGTCGAGTGCGAGCTCGATCGCAAAGATTTCCAATGCATTGTAATCGAGCACATTGTTAGGGTGCGTCGGCCCTGAGGCATAGGGTTCGGCCAAAATCTTGAGATTGGCCCCATCCATGACCACGATCCATCCATTGGCTTGGCAGCGGCTCATCATAAAGTCCCAATCGCTTGCATGGTATTGCACGAGCTCGGGATGCATGCTCCCGGTGAGCATACCAAGGGCCACATTAAAATGCGCTTTGTAGGGCTTGCTCAACGCGCCGATCACGGCGGCATCGTTTTGTTTGGCAAACGCCGCACTCTTGCGCTGCTGCGTCATGAGGTGGGCAGCATGGCGCAACTCGACCCTCAGCAAAAATCCGCGGTGGTCAAACTCCACTGCATGACGGGTCACGATGCCCTTGAAGACGGGTGCATGGGTGTCGGGCTGATTCACATAACCGATCGTGAGCTCGACCTCTACCCCCAGATCGAAATCGCCACTTTCACTGATCCTGAATTTGCGCAAGGCAGCGTCCCCATCCAGAAAACAAATCTCTGCCCAGGGGATGCGATTGGCCTCCACATGCACATCCACCGACAATACCTCATAATCGAGCGGCATTTTGCGTATGCCGCCAAGCGTGACCGTGAGTTGCGGCGTGAGTGGATCTTTAAGCGATTTCTTCACTGATGCTTTGGTCTTTTTCGGTGGGTGGGAAATGGAGCTTTTGGCCGGGCTGTAGTGCCCTGAAGTGGTCTAAGCCATTGGCCTGGGCGACGAGCAAGTAGAGATGCGGATCGCCATAGATGTCGTCGGTGATCATCGGCAGGTTCTGCCAGTCTTTCACACTGTGGGCGTGGGTGAGGTCGGGCGAACTGATCACAAAAGATCCAGTAGGATCTTTGAGCGTGCCTCTGAATGAGACATCCAATTCGCAGCGGATCGGCTCACCTGCATGGTCAAAGGCGGTGTATTTGATATCCACCGACTCCATCGCGCCTTCAAAGAGCAGGCTGCCCCAAGAGATTTTGAGCAGGCGCGGCGCATGCGACGTGCCCTTGATCTCATAAGCGAGCGAAAGGAATTTTTGCACACGGTCGTGCACACTCTGCTTGGCTTTGAGGATGCCGATCAGCGAGTTGTCACTCATCGGCTGCTGCAGCACCAGGGTCACCGAGAGCAGCTCGGGGGCTGTGAGCATGAATTTGAGGGCAGCACCTCCGGTATTGATGGCCTGCCGTTTCTGGTACACATTGCGGTAGGAGTGCTTGTAGGTGGTCGGATTGAATTGGGCCTCAAACCGACGCGCTAGCGCCGACGGGGTCAATTCCTCGATCATCAACATTTTCAAGGCCACTTGGCCACCTGTACCTAGGAAACTCATGGGTTATTCTTTTTTGAGCAGGATGGATTTACCGACGGTCTCGTTTTTCCAGAATGCGCATCACAGCGGCCACACATTCCTCCACCAAGTGCGCATTGCTCATGGGCGACTCCAGCATGGGCAGGCTTTTGGCGTCGTCTGCATCTTGTGTTTCTTGTGATGGGATGATGGCTTTCACCACCATTTCCCTGATTTCTACAGGCATATTCTCTTCGGATTCGTGTGATCAATCAAGCTGCGGGATTCATAATATTTTGGTGAAGCGCTCATAGGCCAATTCCATTGTCTCGATCACGGGGCTTCCGCTGCCTGCATCCAGATCTGAAAATGACCACTTCACGGGGAATGCATTCTCAAATTGCCACCCTGCCAGGGGCAACGAAGACTCACCTTGCAAGAAGATAAATACCGTCGCCGTCGAGAATTGGTAGGATTCAAAGGCTTCTTCCAGCGTGAAGCGCAACGGTGAAAACATCGGCATGCCGCGTGTGAGCACCAAATTTTCATATTTCACACCATCTGGAAAGCGGTAGTCAAAGAGATTTTGGCCACCAGACTTCACCGTGTGCACACCCGTGCTCACCTGCAAGCCGGCGACCTTGCTGAAGCGCATGTCCAGCACCTGAGGAAACCCCAAGCTCTCAATAAACATGACGCTAAACCTAAAACCTTGTAACGGTGTCGGCACGGATTTCTAATTTGAAAATGTAACCAAAACAATAAAGCGTAATACCCCACTCGAACCAGCGGCCTCCGGCCGCAGGGT
>JANPHP010000053.1:0-3884 GCA_031424495.1 Bacteroidota bacterium
GCCAATTCAACTATGCCGGCCACGGCAAGGGCAAGGATGAGCGCCGCGACGGCATGGACTACAACCGACGCGACATGTCTGTGAACCAATACCGTCCGGGATTGCTAGGCGGCGAATGGCACAACAACCATCACTTGTACCCGAGCAGCGCTCGCTCTGGATTTTTGCCCTCGCAGATCGACTCAGCGTGGATTTACATTTACCTGCTCTACAAAATCGGCGGGGTTGCCTCCTACCACGACTCCAAGCAAAATTTCTTGCGAGACTATTACCTGCCCAATAAACATGCTGTGAATCTTAAGGAACAACCGCAAAAAGAGGCGGTCGCCGCGGTTGCCAATTTGTCGGGCGAGGCATAGCCAACGAGGAAGAGAATTTTTGGTTCGTAGCTGATGCGAGCAAAATGCGCATTGAAGGAATGGCATTTGAGCGAATGCTTGTCGATTATTGCTCCCAGCCCAAGTTCAGTGGATGCATTCTCCGAAACTCCGCAATGGCACCCAACTCGGCTTTCGTGATCTTGGTCACGGCATAACGTTTCGTTTGGGATCGCTTGAGTAAATCCAGCAAAAAAACAAGGTCACCATACTTGGCCTTGGGCGCAATCGACAAGCGAAAGACGTGCCGACTGTAAGGGGAAGCCGCGACATATTGTACGAGCGACTTGATCTCACCGATATCCAATCGATGCAAGGGGGGAATCGGATAGCCTTCAGCTTCACCATAGTCTGGCAGCACACTGTATTTCATCGTGTCTGATCCAAACACATAATATCCGTCGCCGCCAGCCAGAATGTTGATGTGGCCTCTTGTCACGCGTGGATAAAAACTGAATTCATGTGGCAGTTCTCCGGGCTCAATTTTGGGGGAAAGGATCATTTCGAGACAGTGCGGACGAGGCTCTACTTGAAAAGGCATGCTGATGACGATCCCCAAACCAGTAATCACCGTCAGGCACAACATGGATAGGAGAATCTTGGGGCTTTGCATACCACTCCCAACGACAAATCACGATTGAAAATTGTAGTCGATCGGCAAGATCAAACCTTTACAACAATCACATCGCTCAGTTTGGCAGTGTAGGAAGGCGACAGCATCTCTTGCCGCGCCAACCACATGCGTTGTTGGTCTTGCGAGGCGAGTTTTACCGTGTGTTGTCCAAAGTCGCTGTTCATTTTGTCGAGCACCTGCATGAGCCGCGCGTGGCGGGGATTGCTGTTGTGAAACAGCGACACCTGCCCCTGCCCTTCCGGCGAAAATTCCATCAGCCCGACGCCTGCCCGCTTGTAATGATAGCCCTCCTTGAAGATTTGCTGCAATGCCTGGGTCGCAAATTTTGAAATCTCGATGCTGGAGTTGGTGGGGAATGGCAGACTCACCGCGAGGCTGCGGCTGTATTGCGGCAGGTCTTCGCGGTGCCGATTGGTATCGATAAACACGATCAATGCACTGCAAAGCGAATGCTGCTTGCGCAATTTGCTCGCGCAGGCGATCGCAAACGTGGACACACGCTCACGCAACTGATCGAGCTCGGTGTAGTTCGTTTCGAACGAACGCGTGGTCATGATGTTTTTCTTGCCCTGCGCGTCCTCCACCTCCGGTTGCGGAATCCCCAGCAATTCATGTTTGAGTCGCAGGCCCACAACGGCCATGTGCTTGAGCACCCAAGCATCGCTCAGCTGGGTAAAGGCGTAGGCCGTCTGCACATCGATCTCCTTGAGGCGCTTGGAATGCTTGCGGCCGATTCCCCAAACATCGCCGATTTTGAGCCATTTCAGGGCTTTGATGCGCTTTTCCTCGGAGTCGATGACGTAGGCGCCGCCCGTCTTGTCGGGAAATTTTTTGGCGATACGGTTGGCAGCCTTGGCCAATGTCTTGGTCGGCGCCACACCCACGCATACGGGGATGCCCGTGCACTTGGTCACGCGTTGCCGCATGCGCAAGGCGTGCGCCTGCAAGTCCACAAACGCCATTCCCTCCAAATTCAAAAAGGCCTCGTCGATGCTGTAAACCTCCACATGCGAACTGAATTCCCCCAAAATCTCCATGACCCGGCCGCTCATGTTGCCATACAGCGGGAAATTTGCAGAGAAAACCGTGACGCCGTGCTGCGCAAACAGCTTTTTGTTTTCAAAATAGGCGCTGCCCACATGCAAGCCCAGAGCCTTGGACTCGTTGCTCAGCGCAATCACGCAACCGTCGTTGAGCGACAGCACAACGATCGGCTTGCCCACAAGCTCAGGTCTGAAGACCCGCTCGCAGGAAGCATAAAAGTTGTTGCAATCGACCAGTGCGTACATTTTTAATTGATAATTGACAATTGATAATGGACAATTGGTAAGTAGGGGTTGTAATGCTGGCGAACGCTACTGGCGAGTGCTACACCTTCTACCCTCTACCTTCTACTTTCTACCTGCTACCTACTACCTACTAACTATCTCCATATCAGTGCTTTTTAATGGAATACGTTACAATTCCCCAGATCCGAAAGTCGTTGGTGTCGGCGATTTTGATTGGCGGATAGGCGTCGTTGGCGGGCATGAGCCAAATGTCTTTGCCTTCGATTTTGATGCGTTTGACGGTGAATTCACCGTCGATGAAACAAACGGCTACCTTGCCGTCGGTCGCGTCGAGACTTTTGTCGATCACAAGCAAGTCGCCATCGCCGATGCCGGCATCGCGCATCGAGTCTCCTTGCACCCTTCCAAAAAAAGTACTTGTCGGGTGGCGGATGAGCTCCTTGTTGAGGTCGATCTTGATGTCATCAAAATCGAGCGCAGCTGACGGAAAACCTGCGGAGATGGCTGCAAAGGCTAGCGGCAGCGACAACGAGGATGAACAGTCCACCGCAAAAAACTCGATCGGAGGCACCAAATCCTCCTGAGCGCTCATTTTATTTGCATCATCTCTCTCCATGTTCTAAACCTTCAAATCCATTCGCTAATTTAAGGAGAATTTTACCATTGCAGAAAGCCCAACGAATGGCTTGGAGCAAAAATTTACCTGCATTTACACCCTCAAAAAAAATTGGCCCTTGATCAAATTTTATTTGGAATGATCATTCCAGTATGCAAGCTTTGCAATCAGAACGATCGTTCTATTTCACACCTTATCAATTTAAGAAGATTAAGTCATGCGTAATTTGTCAGGAAAAACAGCCGTGATCACCGGCGGAAACAGCGGAATCGGCTATGCAGCTGCAAAAGAATTCAAAGATTTGGGTGCAAATGTGATCATCACGGGTCGCAGCGCAGAGAAAGTGAGCGCAACAGCTGCCGAACTGGGCGTCCACGGCATCGTCGCCGACGTCGCATCCCTCGCACAAATCGATACTTTGGTGAGCGAAGTCAAAGCTCAATTTGGGCAGGTGGATATTTTGTTTGTGAATGCAGGTGTCTTTTTTGCGGCGCCGGTCGGCCAAATCACTGAGCAACACTACGATGAAATGATGCAAATCAATTTCAAAGGCGCCGTGTTTACGCTCGAGAAATTTTTGCCCATTCTCAATGATGGTGCTTCCATCATCAACCTCTCCTCGGTAAACGCCTACACGGGTATGGCCAACACGGCCATTTATGCCGCCTCCAAAGCTGCCATGAATTCCTACACGCGAACGGCAGCCACGGAATTGGCGCCGCGCAAGATTCGGGTAAATGCAGTGAACCCGGGACCGATCGAAACGCCGATTTTTGGAAAAAGCGGGCTTCCTACCGAAATGTTACAAGGCTTTGCAACGACACTGCAACAGCGCGTGCCCTTGAAACGGTTTGGGCAAGCCGCCGAAGTCGCCAAACTTGTTGCCTTTTTGGCCTCTGACGATGCCGCTTTCATCACTGGGTCAGAAATCAACATCGATGGCGGCTTGGCGATTCTCAATTGATGTG
>JANPHP010000054.1:0-19631 GCA_031424495.1 Bacteroidota bacterium
ACATTGGCGGGTAACACATTGCGCAATGTGCAGGTGGTGCAAGCCGAATATTACTGGGATACCGATCCTGGTGTCGGAAATGGCATGCCCTTGCTCGCATTTGATGGCACATTCGATGAAAGTGTGGAAGCCTTGATGGCCAATGGCGTGACATTCCCTGCAACCGCTGGGGGGCATATATTTGCGGTGCGTGTTCTCGATGTCCAAAATCATTGGTCTGATATTTTTTCCACGGTGGTGTTCCGCGATTTGAATACGGCCACTGTTCGCAACAGCCAGGTCATGCAAGCTGAATACTTTTGGGACACCGACCCAGGTGCTGGCAATGCTACCCCATTGCTTGCTTTGGACGGTAACCTGAATGAAGTAATCGAGGAGTTGCTTGGCACCGGCATCGGTTTCCCCGCGCCGGTCGGCGGGCATACGTTCAATGTGCGCGTGCAAGACGTGGACGGCAACTGGTCGAGCCTCTTCAGGACCATGGTTTACCGCGATGCCAATACGAGCCTGCTGCGCGCGGCGCGCATTGCCCAGGCTGAATTTTGGTGGGACAATGATCCCGGACAAGGTCTAGGCAATCCTTTCCTGGCCGAAGACGGAAATCTCAACGAAATCGCTGAAGCCCTGAAGGTGAATGGCGCGGGCTTCCCACTCGTGCAAGGCCCGCATACGTTTAACGTGCGGGTAAAAGACATCGACAACCAATGGGGCCCAATCTTCAAAACGCTCGTGAACCGTGATGTGAATACCACCCTTGTGAGGTCTGCTGCGCTGGTGCAAGCAGAATATTATTGGGATGCCGATCCGGGGATCGGCAATGGCATTCCCGTTGCGGCGGTAGATGGCTCACTGAACGAAGTAACAGAGGGCCTCACCAAATCCATTTCCACTATCGGCATGTCGGGAGGACCGCATAAGCTCAGCTTCCGTGTGAAAGATGCCGACAACAATTGGGGGCCAAGCTTTTCACGCGTGGTCTTCGTCCAAGGTGGCGGTTTTCCCGTGGACTCTATTGCGGGAACTTTTGCGTTTTGCAATGCCGTGCCCACCACGACTCGGCAGTACCTCGTGGACACGACAGGGATCAGTGGCAATACGTTTACCTGGAACATTGTGGGTGGCTCGATCGTTTCGGGGCAAAACAGCCGCCAAGTGACGGTGCTTTGGACCGCAGCACAGCCCTTGTATGCTTTGCAGGCGATCACCTGTTTCTTTGGCAGTTGCGATACCCTCAACGATACCGTCGTCATTCATCCCCTACCCACGGTGGGTGCCGGGGCGGATGTGGCAATTTGCAGCGGAGGAACCACCACATTGTCAGCTGCTGGGGCAAATAGCTACCTGTGGTCACCTGCGACTGGATTGAGCAGCACGACGCTTGCAAATGTAGTGGCCAACCCGACTGCCACCACGACCTATACGGTCTTGGGGACAGATGTGTACGGTTGCCAAAACAGTGACCAAGTGCTGGTCACTGTGAATCCTTTGCCGACCGCCAATGCTGGCAACGATACCACGATCTGCATCGGCACATCAGCCACCTTGCGTGCAAACGGTGGCGTCACTTATGCATGGTCGCCGAGCGCAAGCCTCGGCAGCCCCAACGCAAGGACCACAATCGCCACCCCTACGGTCACAACCACCTATACCGTGACTGTGACCAATGCCAATGGCTGCGTCAGCACAGACCAAATCGTCGTCACCGTCAACAATGGCCCCACCGTAGATGCAGGCGCCAACGCCACGATCTGTCTCGGACAATCCACAACACTCAATGGTACTTCGGGCCTTACAAGTTATGCTTGGACGCCTAGCAGCTCACTTTCCAATGCCGCGATTCGCAACCCGATCGCGACGCCCACAGCTACCACCACCTATACTTTGGTCGGCGGCAATACATTTGGGTGCACCAATTCCGATGTCGTGACGGTGACCGTAAATCCGCTGCCGGCCGTCAATGCAGGCAATGACGTGACACTCTGCCTAGGCAGTTCAAGCTCATTGCTGGCAACAGGAGCCACCTCATACGCCTGGTCGCCTGCGACCGGACTCAGCAATCCCAACATCGCCAATCCCGTGGCTACGCCACTCACAACCACGACCTATACCGTGACGGGCACCAATGCCAATGGCTGCCAAAATACAGATCAGGTGGTTGTGACGGTAAACCCGCTCCCGATCACCAATGCTGGCTTGGACATCACGATCTGCGCCGGCGCCAGCACTGTGCTCAATGGCGCTGGAGGCGGCAGCTTTGCCTGGACGCCTGCAACCGGACTCAGCAGCACAACGGTCGCCAATCCGACGGCAAATCCTTTGGTGACCACCAATTATATTTTGACGGTGACCGATGGCAATGGCTGCAGCAGCAAAGATACCGTGCGGGTCATCGTCACGACCTGTAACCCAACCCTAGGCAAGTCGATCTTGGCCGCAGAATATTTTTGGGATGCAGACCCGGGCCAAGGCAACGGTCTGGCCATGGTCGCCGTGGACGGCGCCTACAACGAAGCCGTGGAGGCAATCTTTGCCAATGCAGTGAACATGCCCGCCTCGCCTGGGCCCCATGTGCTGAACGTGCGGGTATTGGATTTCCGCAATCTCTGGGGTCCCGTTTCACGCACCGTCGTGTACGCCAACACGCCGACAGCAACGGTGCGCGACGCCAAAGTCGTGCAGGCGGAATATTTTTGGGATGCTGATCCTGGCAATGGCAGTGGCATCCCGCTTTTGGCCATTGATGGCAATTTGGACGAAGTTTTGGAATCGCTTTTCCAAAATGGTATCAGCATGCCGATCACGAGTGGACCCCATACCTTTGGGGTGCGGGTAAAGGATGTCAATGGCAATTGGGGGCCTTCCTACCGCACTTTGGTACAGCGATTGGCGCTCACGGGTTTCAACCGCGCAGTGAGTGTGGTCCAAGCAGAATATTATTGGAATACCGATCCAGGTCCCGGGAATGGCACTCCTCTTCTGGCCTTTGACGGTGGCTTGAATGAATCGATTGAGGAATTGTTTGCGAATGGAATTGCCCTTCCCTCGGGTGTGGGCCCACAGGTGTTCAATGTGCGCGTGAAAGACGTGGACAACAATTGGGCCTCGGTTTTCCAAACGGTGGTAACAGCTCGCGCCAACACGACGACCACAAGGGCGATCCAAATTGTGCAGGCCGAATATTTCTGGGATACGGATCCGGGCCAAGGCAATGCGACGACGATGTTGGCGGTAGACGGCAACCTCGATGAGTCCATCGAAGCCTTGATGACAGGCGGCATTCAAACGCCAAATGGCACTGGCGGCCACACTTTTAACGTCAGGGTCCGCGAATCTACCAATGCCTGGAGTCCTTTGTTCACGACCCTGGTTTATCAAACTGGGCCACAGACGGTCGCTCGGCCGATCTTTGTGCAGCAAACGGAATACTTTTGGGATACCGACCCCGGTCAAGGCAATGGTACGGCAGTATCAGCTGTCGATGGCAATTACGATGAGGCGGTAGAAGGTCTTTTCAAAAACGGAATCACGATTCCTGCTGCTTTGGGTGCCCATAAATTTGTGATGCGGGCGCTCGATGCAACCAACCAATGGAGCGTCGTTTTCCAAACGATCGTCGTGCGCGGCGCAAATACAGTCGGCTCTCGTTCTCAGGCAGTTTCGCAGGTTGAATATTTTTGGGATACCGATCCTGGCCAAGGCAGCGGCAACACTCTTTTTGCCGTCGACGGCAGCCTCAACGAGATCGTTGAGGAATTGTTCCGCAACGGATTGAGCATGCCCGTTCCTTTGGGTGCCCATCGCTTTTATGTAAGGGCAAAAGACATCGACAACAATTGGAGTCCGACCTTCTCGACGATCGTGTACAAGGGCTCAAACACGGTCACGCTGCGCAATACCAAAGTGGTGCAGGCAGAATATTTCTGGGATGCCGATCCCGGAACGGGCAATGGAACGGCTATGTTGGCGGTGGATGGCAACTTGAATGCGGTGGTCGAAGCCTTGTTCCAGAATGTGATTACGATCCCTTCGCTGGGCGACCATGTGTTCAACGTGCGCGTCAAGGACGTGGACAACCAATGGGGGCCGGTGTTCCAAACGCTGGTGAACCGCCACAACAACGTAACCGTTGTACGCGATTCCAAAGTAATCCAGGCTGAGTATTTTTGGAATACCGATCCAGGCGCAGGCAACGGCACACCGACGCTTGCGAGCGATGGAGCCTTGGACGAGGTCGTAGAGGCCTTGCTAAAAAATGGGATTACCATGCCTGCCGCCATAGGCCCACAAAAATTCAACGTGCGCGTCAAAGACGTGAACAATCAATGGAGTCCCGCATTCACCACGATTGTCCACAAAGACACGATCACTACTGTAACGCGGCAGATGTATGTGGCCCGGGGCGAATATTATTGGGACGTCGATCCTGGGCAGGGGAATGCCACCGCTGTATTTGCTGTGGATGGCAGTTACAATGAAGCCGTCGAAAACCTATTCCGCAACATCAATGTATTGCCGCTCACGAATGCCAATCACATTTTTGCCTGCCGTGTCAAAGACGTAACCAACCAATGGAGTCCAGTGTTCCGGACGGTAGTGAACATCAATTTGCCCACCGTATTTACACAAGATAGTATCACGGGTTTGTTCAGTTTCTGTACCTCACCCGTGGGGCCGTCGCAGCAATACCGTGCCTTGGGCGCATCGGGCGTGACCTATAATTGGACGGTGACGGGTGGAACGATCACATCGGGGCAGGCTACGAATACGATACAAGTGAATTGGGGTGCCACTGCACCTTGGATCGTGCGTGTCGTGGGTTGCAATGGCACGGTTTGCGACACCCTGCGCGATACCGTGACGACCTATGGTATCGGATCTATCACCGCAAATGCAAGTCCTGCTAACATTTGCCCAGGCCAAACTTCACAATTGAGTGCATCGGGCGGCGTGAACTACCAATGGAGCCCTGCAACGAGCCTCAACAACCAATTTTTGCAGAATCCATCGGCGCAACCGAGCGTGACGACAACCTATACGGTGACGGTCACGAGCGCACAGGGATGCCAAGCAACCCGCACGGTCACCGTGAACGTAACCAATGCCCTGCTGGTCGATGCTGGGCCGAATGTGACCCTGTGCACAGGCCAATCCACGCAACTCACGGCATCAGGTGGCGTGAGTTATGTATGGCAACCCGCCGCCTTTGTCAACAATGCCAATATCTTCAATCCGATAGCCACGCCGCCGATTACGACTACGTTTTTGGTCACGGCTACCGGCTCGAACGGATGCACGGGTACCGATACCGTGCGCGTAACCATCGATGGGGCTGCGCCGTCCATCAGTTGCCCTGCCAATATCAACCTGAATGCAGGTTTGGGTACTTGTGCTGCCACCGCCACCTATACCCCACCTGTGGGCACCGACAATTGTGCGGGTGCCACGACTGCTCAGGTTGCAGGGCTCACATCGGGTGCGAGCTTCCCTGTGGGAATCAATACGGTGACCTATCGCGTGACTGACACACAGGGCAATACTGCAACTTGTTCGTTTACGGTAACCGTAAACGACCTTGAAAATCCAACGATCAATTGCCCAACGGATTTGGTCGTGAACAATACTCCTGGCCAATGCAGCGCGACTTTGAATTATACACTCCCCGCTGCCAGCGACAACTGTGCGGGCGTGACGATTGCAAGCATCTCGGGGCCAGCCAGCGGAAGCACACTCGCAGTTGGCAATTACACGGTTGTTTTCCGTGCCACAGATGCATCTGGCAATACGGCAACCTGCGCGCGCCTCGTCCATATTGTGGATGCGAATTTGCCGGTCATCTCTTGCCCAGCCAATGTGACGATCAACAACAGCGCCAACATCTGTACTGGCATTGCCTCATTCGCAAATGCAACTGCCACAGACAATTGCGCGGGTGTCACGGTCACACGCACACAAGGGCAGGCAAGCGGTACGGCATTCCCAGGTGGAATTACGACTCAGATTTATACTGCAACGGATGCTTCGGGCAATACCAGCACCTGCTCGTTTACCGTGACGGTGATCGACATCCAAAATCCAAGTATCACGTGTCCAAGCAATATCACGGTGCAGAATAGCCCTGGTACTTGTGGCGCGAATGTGGCTTATACCACCCCGTTGGGTACCGACAATTGCCCTGCATCCATCACGACGCAAACCGCTGGCTTCAGCTCCAATGCAAATTTCCCAGTCGGCACAACGACTAACGTGTTTGTCGTGACTGATGCAAGTGGCCGTACGGCGACCTGCGCATTCAATGTAGTGGTGAATGACGTGGAGCCGCCGGTCATCACCTGCCCTGCCAACATCGTTCGCAACAATGACCTCGATTCCTGCGGCGCGACCTTGATCTATGCGCAACCAACCGCCACTGACAACTGCGCTGGCACCACGATTGCACGCACATTCGGCTTGGCCAGTGGATCCCATTTCCCAGTAGGCTTGAGCCAAGTCCTCTTTATCGCAACTGATGCCCATGGTCTGCACGATACCTGTACGCTGAATATTACAATTCTGGACACCACCCAGCCGGTGATCGTCTGCCCCAACGATACCGTCCTTTACAATACCTCCACCACCTGTGGCAGGCTTTACAACTACGTGGTCACCGCCTACGACAACTGTCCACGCGACTCGCTCGTGCACACGGCGGGCTTGGTCAGCGGCTCTGTATTTCCTGTGGGCGTGACGATCAACCGCTACAAAATTTTGGACGAATCGGGCAATCTCGACAGCTGCCAATTCACGGTGACGGTGCTCGATGGTTTTGGACCCACGATCACCTGCCCCAACAACCTATCGGTGTTTGCCACAAGCGCCGCAGGGGCGACTGTGAATTACCCAGCACCGATCGCTTCAGACAATTGTGGTGGATATGTGGTGAGCCAAAGTGGAGGACAAGCCTCTGGAACGGTGTTTCCCGTAGGAACGACGACAAATACCTTTGTCGTCACGGACATCAGCTCCAACACGGCCTCTTGCAGCTTCACAGTTACCGTTTCGGGATTGGCGCCACAAATTTCTTGCCCCGCCAATATCATCGTCAACAATGCCCCAAGCGCTTGCTCGGCAGCAGTCAGCTTTGCAGCTACAGAAACAGTGGGCAATCCTGCTTCCACGATTGCCTACGACCACAACCCTGGCAGCACCTTCCCCGTGGGCACCACGACGGTGACGGCAACGGCTACCAACAATGTGGGCAGCTCTACCTGCACCTTCACGGTGACGGTGCGCGACCTAGAAGCCCCAAGCATCACTTGTGCGGGCACGGTGAACGTGTCGCTGCTCACAGGGCAATGCACGGCGACTCCAGTGTTGGGTACACCCACCACGAGCGATAATTGCGGCGTTGCAAGCGTGACCAATAACCATCCATCGCCTACCTTCCTCAGCGGTACAACGACCGTAGTCTGGACAGTGACGGATTCCAGCGGCAATACAGGGACTTGTACACAGCTTGTGGTGGTCAATGGATTGCCTGCGGCTCCCATCACGAGCAATAGCCCCGTGTGCAACGGCAGCCCGCTGTTCTTGTCGGCATCTGGCGGAGTGAGCTATGCTTGGTCCGGACCCAATGGCTTCACCTCCACGATGGTAAACCCCGTGATCGCGCAGGCGTCACCTGCCAACAGCGGCATCTATACCGTAACGGTCACCTATAGCGGCGGCTGCACGGCAACGCAATCGGTGAACATCACCGTGCAAGACCTCGTTGCATTTGCTGGCCCCGATGCCACGGTGCAATTGGGCAATAGCATTGTGATCGGGGGCGCGCCATCGGCAACCGGCGGCACTGGCCCCTACATCTACACGTGGTCGCCTTCGGCAACCTTGAGCAGTGGCACGGTAGCCAATCCTACGGCTGCGCCGACGGTGCAAACGACCTATACATTGACGGTGACAGATGCAGCAGGCTGCTCTGCGGTGGACAGCGCGATCGTGCGTGCGACCAATTGCGGTTTTGTAATCGCCCTCACGGGGATGGACCCGATCACGCATGGCGGCACCGAAGGTTCCGTTTCAGCAACGCTGACTGGGGCTACTGGTCCTGCAACATACGCTTGGTCAAACGGTGCTAGCACATCCACCATCAGCTTTTTGGCTGCGGGTACCTATACCGTCACCGTAACCGCTGGCGGATGCTCCGATACGGCCTCGGTCCTGCTGCATGACGCGCCACCTCCTGCGATCACCTGTTTGGGTGAAAGCCTCCTCTTTGTGCCCGACTTGTTGGGTGCGAGCTACTATTGGACCTTTGGCGACGGCACAAGCACAAGTGTACAAAGCCCGACGCATACATTCGCCAGCGCAGGAACTTACTTGGTGACCTTGATTGTGACGAGTGCGAACTTGTGTACCGCGACAAGTTACCATCAAGTAACTGTGAACCAGGTATTTGTTACGACGACACATACCGATGCCGATTGCAACCTCAATCCAACGGGAACTGCCACAGCAACTGCAAGCGGCATCGCGCCTTACGCTTATCTCTGGAGCAATGGGCAGACCACGGCATCGATCTCCGGGCTCGCACCGGGCACCTATTATGTGACCGCGACGGACTCCTTGGGCTGTACAGCCACCGACACAGTGGTGATACTTGCCTTCGACCAAACAACTCCTGTCATCAACTGCCCACCGTCGATCAATACCCAATGCAGCATCACCGAGGTCCCGGCCTACCAGAACTATGCAACTTTTCAGTCGGATGGTGGCACTGCAACGGATGGCAATTTGGATCTCAGTTCCTTCGCACTCGTCAGCCAGACTTCAGATGGTTTGGTTTGCCCAGAAACGGTGACACGGGTTTACAGTATTGCAGACAGCTGCGGACATGTATCGAGTTGCTCGCAATTGATCATCATCAGAGACATCACTGCGCCGGTACTCGCCACGCCGCCCGCAAACCAAACGGTCTCTTGTGACAACGTTCCTGCCGCAGCGGCGCTGAACGCAACGGATAATTGCAGTACGCCGGTTGTGGTGGTGAATGAAGTGATCACGCCTGGCAACTGCGCGGGCAACTATGCCATCACCCGCACGTGGACAGCGACCGATGCTTGTGGCAACACCAGCACTGCAAGCCAAGTGGTTACGGTTCAGGATGTAACGGCACCTGTGATTGCGCAGTGCCCTGCAAATGTGACCATTGCCTGCGGTGCGAGCACGGCTCCAGCTGCCACAGGGGCCGCCGGCGCGACAGACAATTGCGGCATCCCGACAGTCAATCATTCCGACGTGAACAACTTCAGCGGTTGCTACAACTCAGGAACGATCACCCGCACTTGGACCGCGACAGACGCCTGTGGAAATACTGCAACATGCGTGCAGACGATTACGGTGAATCCACCTGCACCCGCTACATTCGGCTCAGTAGCCAGCACCACGGTGCAAAGTTGCACGGCACCTGCAGCCACGTCGCTCAGCTACAGCAACGGCCTCACGGGCGGTTGCGAGATCAGCGGCTCGGTATTGGGTGTGATCACGGGCGGTCAAAATACCTGCGGCGGCATCTACACCGAGACCTGGACCTATACCGATGCTTGCGGTCGAACGATCGCGCAAAGCCGCACGATCATCAATCAAGACATTACGCCTCCTGTGCTCAACTGTCCACCTGCGATTGTCCTTTCGTCCAACGGTCCCGTGCCAAATGGGTATCTAAGCTTTGGGGATTTCGTGACGGCAGGTGGCTCGGGTTCAGACAATTGTGGCTTGAATCCAGCATCGTTCAGCGTCGTGAGCACGACGGGAGGTCCGCTCAGCTTCATTCGCACCTACACGATTGCCGACTATTGCGGCAATGCCACTACCTGCACCCAAACGATCACGATGCCACCAGCATTGATCGTGGTTGTGGTGACAACGGTGCCCTGCGATGGCGTCGCCAATGGCGAAGCCACGGCCAACGTGACAGGCGGTGTAGGCCCCTATACCTACCTATGGAGCAATGGTCAAACGACCAACCCGGCAACAGGTTTGGCGATCGGCTCCTACACCGTGACGGTGACTGATGCAAACGGTGCAACAGTGACCGGAAATGTGGTCGTCACCAGCCAAATACCCGTCAACTCTGGATTTCAAATCAACCGTTGACATGGGGAATTGGCTGAAATTTGGATCGAAGGACAAGAAGGCATACCCCATTAAGTTGCCCACTGCTAATTTTGATGCTTTGGGGAAAGGTTCATCAGAATTCTCGGACTTTTTGAGCCTATTTGCATGCAAATGAGGGCTTGGCAAAAATGGATCTGCTTTGTTCTGCTGGTTTTGGCAGGAGGTGGATACTCTTTGGCACAAACCTCCGTTCTGCCCACGATTTACGGATGCCCTGGAGAGGTCCTTACCTTCATCCCAGACTCGGTGGACGCCGGTTTGTATTATTTCTGGACATTTGGCGACGGCAACGGTTCAAGGGATTCTGTGGCGTTCCATGCCTATGCCGCACCGGGCAGCTACCAAGTGACTCTGCTGGTCATCACCTCTTCAGACTGTCAATTCAGCTCCACCCAAACCGTTGTGATCAGTGGATTGCAGCTGGACTCGATCACCGTATCACCCGTGCTCTGCGGCATTTCACCTACTGCTGAAGTGCATGTGAGCAATGGCATTCCCCCGATGACCTACCTATGGAGCAATGGGCAGACGGGCCCTACGCTCACAGGCGCACCGCCGGGCCAATATTCCGTGACCGTCACGGACAATGCGGGTTGCGCAGTGAGCGATACTGTGACAATCTCTGGCACGCCTGCAATCACGATGGACATCGCTACGCTCTTCAATCCGCCGTGCCCGAATGGCGGTGGTGGTCAACTCATGGCGGTGCCCCATGTCGGTACGCCTCCATTTACTTACCAATGGAGCAATGGCGCAAACACAGCAATGATCTCTGGCCTCGTCGCAGGAACCTATTGCGTTACCGTCACGGACGCCAACGGCTGTGCGGCAACGGATTGTGCGCAATTGCTTGCGGAGATGGACTCCTATCCGCCGATCCTCAACTGCCCGGGCAATATCGTCGGTACCTGCGGGCAGCCGATCCAATTCAATGCGACTGCCTCTGACGACTGTCAGATCGCAGGCATCACCTATTCTCCAGCCAATGGTTCCGTCTTTCCCTTGGGAACATCGACCGTCATTGCAACCGCAACTGACGGCAGCGGCAATACATCGACCTGCTCGTTTACAGTGACTATAATCGACAATCAGCCGCCTACCGTCAACTGCCCCTCCAATATCACCGTCACCCCCCAGCCTGGGCAGTGCCTTACGGCAGTATCCTATGTCGTGAATGGCACCGACAACTGCACTTCGACTGCGACCGTGGCTGTGAATCCTGCCTCAGGAACACTGTTCAATATCGGTACAACCACCGTGACTGCTACTGCCACTGACAATGCTGGCAATACAGCCACTTGCAGCTTCACGGTGACCGTGGTCGGTAACGGCGGCGGCGTGACTTGGAGCGGCGTCCCTGCGAATGTGACGATCAATTGTGGTACGGCGATTCCTGCCGCGCCAGTAATTGTGCCTTGCACAGGCGGCAATGGATGCCCACAAGTGCCTGTGTGCTATCCTAACTTCACACACATCGGTGACAATGCCGGAAGCCGTTATTATCTGTCGAATGCAATCGCACCATGGACAACGGCACTGAGCAATGCGCAAGGCATCGGCGGTACCCTAGCCACCATCGACAACGCGACTGAAAATACCTATTTGCGCAACCTGATTGGCGGCGGTAGCCTCATGTGGATCGGCCTGAACGACGTCATACTAGAGGGTACTTTTGTCTGGGCAAATGGATCATCCTCCACCTATCGCAACTGGTTGACTGGCAATCCGAATAACAGCGGCAACCAAGACTATGTCGCCTTCAACGTGAACACGGGAGTCTGGGACGACCGCGCAGCTGCGGATTGCTACCAAGCGATTGTGGAATTCAATTGTGCAAACGTGACTGGCATATCGGCTTCCAATACTTGTGGCGCTTGCCCGACGGTGACGATGACCGAGACCAGCATTCCGGGCAACTGTACCGGCAACTATACGATCGCGCGCACTTGGACAGCCACGTCAAATGCTCAAGTCGTGGGGACCACCACTCAAACCATCACTGTTGTGGACAATGTCCCTCCATCAATTGTCTGTCCATCAACCATCACAGTGAATGCTGGCCAAGGCGTTTGCAATGCAAATGTATCCTTCAACGTGACTGCAGCCGATGCTTGCAGTGGAGCAACAGTGACGACAGTGCCAGTCGTAGGCAGCAGCTTTTCTGTAGGCACGCGTCCGGTATTGGCTACGGCAACTGACGGATGCGGCAACAGCAGCACCTGCGCCTTCAACGTGGTGGTCGTCGACAACCAAGCGCCGAATGCACAATGCCAAAACCTCACCGTCACGCTCATCAACGGTACTGCAAGCATTTCAGCAAGCCAAATCAACCAAGGCAGCACTGACAACTGTGGAATCGCTGGAATTGCGACCAATCCAAGCGCATTCACTTGCAACAACGTGGGCTCCAACTCGGTCGTGCTCACGGTCACCGATATCAATGGCAATCAAAGCACCTGCACGGCACAAGTCACTGTTGCAGGCCCCCCAATGGCGGCAACTTTGTCGAGTCCGAGTATCGTGTGTGGCTACCAAGTTTCTGCCTGCTGCGCCAACTCCACAAACGGTAATTGCGGACATGACGGGACGATCTTGAGCCAAGTAAGCGGGGGCTGTGCACCCTACAGCTACGTTTGGAGCACAAATGCCACTGCTGCTCAACTCAGCGGCTTGGCTCCAGGCAACTATACGGTGACGATCACCGATGCAAGTGGCCAATCGATGGTGCGCTCCATCACCCTGAATCAGGTCCCGTCACTCAACGTAAGCCTGATTGCCAGCGGTGTTGGGTGCAACAATTCGGCAAATGGGACGGTGGCTAGCTCGGTAACAGGGGGGTGCCAACCCTATACGTACCAGTGGAATACAGGGAGCACAGCATCAAATCTCAGCAATTGTGGCATTGGGAATTACTGCGTGACAGTGACCGACGCGAGCGGCTGCCAAACAATCGCCTGCAAATCGGTGACGGGCGCAGGCTCCATGTCGATTACATTTCAGCAAACGAATCCCACCGGCTGCAATCTCAACAATGGTAGCATCAACCTACAGGTAGCAGGCGGCACCGCTCCTTATACCTACCTATGGGCCAATGGCGCCACGACTTCCAACCGCACGGGCCTTGGTGTAGGAACTTATTGCGTCACGGTCTCCGATCAACTGGGTTGCACGGCGACTGCCTGCGCCACGCTTGCAAGCGCCTCGCCCCTGCTCGTGAGCGCGGGACCAGACAATTGTGTGCTCTACGGTTACCAAAATGGCCATTGCATCAACCTTGCGGGAACGAGTACAGGCGGATCTGGCCCCTATACCTTCCGTTGGAATATCGGTTCCTCAAACGGAACGCTCGTCGGAGCAACTGCACAGGTGCAGGTTTGTCCGACATCCACCACGACCTATTGCTACACTGTCACCGATGCGAACGGATGTGCTGCGACCGATTGTGTGGTGATTTACGTTACCGACATTCGTTGCGGGGCAAACAAGGTAAATATTTGCCATTTGCCTCCCGGCAACTCGAGCAACGAGCAAACCATTTGCATCGCTACCAGCGCCGTCCCCACGCACCTGAACGGCCATGTGGGCGATCATCTTGGCGCCTGTAATTTGGTTACGCCTTGTGGCAACATGCCAGCGCGCGCGACCAAGCCAGATTCGCTTCCCAGCCTGCAGTATGTCGGGCCGCTGGCGCTCGTGCTGCGGTCGCAAGATGCATCTTGCTCTGGAAGTGGCGATGGCAAGGTGTTTGCCACGCCTACTGGCGGTCGCCCCCCTTATCAATTTACCTGGTCGACCAATGCAAGCGGAGATTCCATTACGCAGTTGAAGGCAGGTGCCTATACCGTCACCCTTACAGATGCCGCAGGCACTGTGATTCGAGACAATGCTTTGGTGAAACAACCAGAGTTCAAACCATTGATTCCGACATTTGGCGATGGGGGCTGTGATGGCAAGCATGCCGAAATCGAATTGCGGGGGAATGAAGGTCCATACGCTGTGGAATGGCCTGATGGCCATATTGGAATGACAGCCGCTGATGTGCCTCCTGGACTGCATGCAATTATCGTGATGGACAAGCGGCATTGCATGATGGTGCAAGAATTGGAGGTGCCAGCGCAACCTGCTTTTACGGTTGACGCTGGGCATGACCGCACGGTATTCCCTGGTATTTCTACCCGCGGATGCGTCACACTTGCCGCCGAGCCGCAACATGGCAATGGTCCCTACAGCTACTTTTGGAGCGATGCGAGCAACAAGCCAACGCTCCAGATTTGCCCTACCGAGACGCAACAGTATTCGGTAATGGTGATCGACGGGCGCGGATGTTCTGCGATGGACACCGTGACGGTGATTGCCATGAATGCCAGCACATCTGCCGAAAGCACCGCATTGATGTGTGACGAATTTGGAAATACGATGATGGTGCATCCCTTGCAAGTCGAGGAAATGATGCGTTTGCAGTGGCGCTATGGTCCCTGCGTGGCTCCCGCGCAGGCGATGGCCGCCATGGACGAGGACAAGCCTGCTGACTGTCTACTTGACGTCTACCCCAACCCATTCAATGTCTCCACAACGATTAAGTTTTCGATTCCATCTGACATGCTCGCCAAACTGTACATGACGTCGATGGCGGGCACGGTCGTGAGCATTCTATTTGCAGGCGAGAATGATTCACCACTGGAAAAGACGCTGGTATTTGAGCGAAAAGGAATGGCGAGTGGCACCTACCTCTTGCGATTGGTTTCGCAACGCGGCATCGAATGTACCGTCAAGCTTGTGATCGTGAACAATTGAGGATAGCTTTTCATCGCGGGAGTTTCCACGAATCAAGCTTACATCCAATTTTTGTGTCCAGAGCGCCCCGCATAGAAGGCCACAATTACCGATTGCGTCGACTTGGACCTCAATCCACAATCTTGCCCGCAAGCCACATGGCACCCGAGAGGCGATCGCCGACATTTACGCTGGGCACTTGCAGGCTTGCGTGGTCCACGTAGGCATCGATCAGGAAAAAATGGGCGTCTTGGCCTTCTTCGACGTTGCCATTGATGAGGTTGAGGCGCACGACATAACCCTGGATTCCAAATTGCGGTACTGACACAGAGCGCACGGCCCGCACTTCGCCCACAAAATCGATCACCGAATAAATCCCTTGCTCAGGATGCGGCATGTAGCCCGCATAGTTGGGGGCGAATCCGGCGGGGAGGGTCGGTGCCGTAGCACCGTAGATCAGCCCAGACAAGGCGATTTTGAGATCGGGTTCATTTTGGTAGCGCTGTTTGTTTTGCATGTAGTCGGTGGCAAAATAAAGCAAGCCAAAGGTATTCTTGCCCGATGCCTCGACCTGCGCCTCGATGCCTTGGACATGAGCCCATTCCTTGATGCTGCGCGAGGTGCAAGGCAATTGCAGATCGGTTCGTACCCAGGGAAATGCGCTTGCCATTTTGGTACCATCGACGAGCATGATCCATTCGAAGTCGGGATAATCCAGTACAATTATTTTTTTGTCCCCGAGATCGACCTTCAATTCGCCTTCTTGCAAGATTTCCTCCACCGCAGACCGCACCATGGTGGGGTCATCGTCAAACCGCTGCCAGCCCAGCAAAGCGCTCCAACGGTCGCCGTGCTTGCCGTCATAGACCGGCGTCACGGGTACCTTGGATTGCGGGGTGGCAGGCTGCTTTTTGAAAAAATCGAAGATTCCCATGGTCCATGCAATTTGTGTGAGCTGCAATTTAGCAGGATGTGGGAACTTTTCAAGGCTACCGGGCACTCCCCATCCTCCCCCCGGGCACTAAAGTACCCGGCAATTGCCTACGGCGATCTAAAGATTCATTCTGCGCTGCAGTCAGAATAGCATACTGGTGAAATTCATCTCCGCATTCTCGACAATACAATCCAGCATTCTGGAAATTCTGCAAATTCTGCAAATTCTGCAAATTCTGATTCAGACATTTTTTTCAACGCCCGACGCAACCCTTCCTCGTCGCGCCTTGTCATTCATTCAAAAGCATCCCAAAAACTCCGCTTATGAAAATGACATCCACTCCCTTTAGTTACCTTTTCGCAATTCGTCCGCCGCAGGGTTGGGCGATCTTGTTTGCGATCATGCTGGCAAATTATTTGCCGCTTGCTGCGCAATCGCTTCCCGCTGCCATACAAGGCGAATGGCGTGTGCTCAATGCTGAGGCCGTTTCGCTGGATCAGAACCGCATCGAACTTGGCCGCGGGGCGCAATATGAAACTGCGCCCGTCGGCAAGGGCAGATTTGCGCATTCTGCAATTGCAATTGGTGCCACAAGCGCCGATTTCATCTTTACTGCGGGTCGCATCGGTGACTCGACCGCGACTTCTGGCCAAAGTTATTGGCCGGTTCCCTCGTCTTTTCATCCCCTCTCTCCTACCCACAATATTGTGCGCTTTGAGACCGAAGGTTGCCCTGAATACAGTCTTACATCCGCCCCCAATCAGCTCATACTGGATCGATTCAATTCCCAAACGATTCAACTCCATTTCGAGCCTGGAACTGCGGCATTTACCGATGCCGAATATGTCTCAGCGGTGATTGAGAACCTCAATACCCACTTTGAATGCAAACAATTTGACCGATTGCTCGTGACGATCAGGACTGCCCGATCGGAATATTCTGCCCAAGAAACTGCCCGTCTTCATCAGCTGAAATTGGATCGTGTGGCGCTCATCAAGGCACTTTTTGCAAAGGACAGTATTGTGGATCGGTTGGCATTGCAGATCGAAACCAATTTAGCTTATGTCGCTGCTGAACCAACGGTGACCTTTGAATTTCACAAGATCGAAGGCTGGCTAGCCAATGATTCATTGCCCTTCAAAATCTTGCCTGCCTCGGGCACGCAATCTGCGCATATTGTGGATGCTGCAACGGCAACACATATTGCGCAAATACCGCTCTCCGAGGCGCAAAAATCTGAATTACGCACTTGGGAAATGCGGGATTGGTTGCTGCATTTGGAAAACCCGACATCTGACTTTGCGACCAATCTCATCCTGTATGCTGCAACAGAAAAAGACATTCCGGCTTGGCTACAGACGGGTGCGATGGAGTGGAAACTCTTTGGCAAAGCCAATGATCTGGTCAAATGGAAGGCATTTCTGGAAAAGGGATTGCCCAAGTTGTAGGCTTCACCAATCCAACAATATGAGTCGGTGCCCTTCCTGAAACATGGTGTCCTTGCGCACAAAGGGCTTGATCGCTGCATCCAAGTACCGCAGGGCCGCAGTGGTGTCCATGCCCGGCTTGACGACGATTTGCCTCAGCTGCAATTTTTGAAGTGAAGCCCGCATGGTTTGCGCGTCGGGAGCGGCATAAATGCTGCTGTCCATCACAAATTCGGGGCGCTTGAGGTCTACCTCCAGCCACTCGTTGCGCACGAGTCGTCGGGAAAATGTATCGTCTTCAAACAGGGCGAACGTCTGCTCATCGATGCGCGACAAGAAGCCATTGTGCATCTTGCGCTGGTGCAATGGCTGGTAGGCAAATGGTTCTAGCCACATCTGGCCAAACGCCTTTTTCCCATCCACCAAGCCAAAGGGCACAAACATCGCGGCTGGTTCAGGGCTGTGTTGTAAGGCGACGTAAACGCTGGGCCGCGCATCGTCCTCGACAAAAAAGAAGCGTTGGGGCACATGCTCGGCCAGCAAAAGCAGCGCGAGCAAGAGCCCCACGCTGCTGCGCATGGGCACGCTCCAACGTTCCCACAAGCCTGTGCGTTCCAGATTGACCATGGCCCAAACTGGACCGACGAGCATGAGGATATCCGCGAAACGGGTCGGGCAACGGTTTTCATTCCACCCCGGGAAAAAATGCGTCACCGCAAAGGGGGCATAGAGCCAACGCCCATTGCCCCAGCGAATCAGGGGCATGGTGTAAAGGAAGCCCAGGCCCAGCAGCACAAGCATCCAAGGCAAGGCCAAACCTTTGCGCAATATCAGCCGCAAGCCCAGTATCGAGCCGCTGAAGACCATGAACAAAATTCCCCCAAACATCACGCGCCCCATGTCGAATCCCGATTTGGTTTCGGCACCGATGTCATGGGCAAATTTCACCTGCCCGTAAAAGGCCGACACCGGATGCGGATAGAAGAAATTTTTGAGCGAGCCACTGAAATAATAGGCTCCGTTGGGGTCGAAACCAGCGCGCAACATCCACTGAGGCCACTGATCCATGAGCACCACGACCCCGATCACGATGACCAATTGCCAATACCACTTCAAGGGGAAAATCAAGAGGCGGTAACCGACCATCACGATCATGAGCGCGGCATAAATCGAGATGAAGCCGACAAGAATGAGGTCGTGGAGGGCCGTGATGGCAGAAAAAGCTGCAAAAGCCAGCGCCCAAGTCCACCGAAAGCCAGCCAAAGGCCGTTCAGCGGCAAAGAGTTGAGGTAGGGCGCGATGGAGTGCATAGAGCGCAAAGGGCACCGGCGCTGCGAACATGAGATTGGCATGGCCATACCAGAGGTGGGCCGAACGCCCCATCCAAAATGCAAAGAGGGCACCGGCCACAAAGGCCAAGACGTCGCTACGCAGCCAAAGGCGCGCATAGAGAAAGCCCCCGAGCGCGACCAGGAAACAATTGAGCAGCAAGACAATGTTGAGGCCCTGCGTCGTGTCGGTCCAAAACTGCGCGAGCAGCGATGGGATCGGCATATTGGTATTGAGGGCGAGGCTATTGCCGATGGGAAAGCACTGCAGGTCGGTGTGCATGCAATCACCACCCGCGTCTATGCAGTTTTTGAGGTGGTAGGGATTGAAAATGTAGGACCCGTCGCCATTTGCAGGCAGGTTGGCGATGTAGCCGTCGCCGGTTTGCCAGGCAAGTGGGCGCGTGAAGACGACCGTGAGCAGTGCATAGCCGAGCAGCACCCACAGCAGTTTTTTGCCCAAAATCTGCCCGCCATTGTCGGCTGCAGCTATCGTTGATGACTCATTTCTCAAACTACTCCCTGCGCAGTCGGCTTCATGGAAGTCAGTAAGGACCGCCAATTGGCCTATGCGCGCCCGAAGGTCTGAAAATCTGCGCAGAGGGCAAGCATTTGGGATGGATTTGTTTGTTGGCGGATGAATTTGTGCGGGTTTGGGAGAATGGGTTTGGGGGATTGTGGCTTGGGCGGCGGATGAGGGTTGCTGGGCAAACGTTGGGGTTATTGCTTGCGCCCTATCAGGGCTTACCCCTTATATATGCCTCTTAGCGTAGGGCTTTGCCCTACGCTGGTGGCTT
This sequence comes from Bacteroidota bacterium, assembly GCA_031424495.1. Classification (GTDB taxonomy): domain Bacteria; phylum Bacteroidota; class Bacteroidia; order J057; family JADKCL01; genus JADKCL01. The sequence continues at coordinate 19,412 of JANPHP010000054.1, forward strand.
TTGTCCCTTCAGGGCTTGCGCGGAGGGTATGAATTACCCAAACCATTGTTGGCTAACCATTTATCGTCGATCGTCATCAACGATCGAATACATCACAAAACACCTACAGCCCTGAAAGGGCGCAAGCAGTCAGCGATGGGCATCGCCCATCGCTAGGAGATTTCGTACACCCCACAGCCCTGAAAGGGCGCAAGCAGTCAGCGATGGGCATCGCCCATCG
>JANPHP010000055.1:0-5099 GCA_031424495.1 Bacteroidota bacterium
AGATCAATCAGCTCCTGAAGCAATTTGGCGAGATGAAAAAAATGATGAAAACGATGAACAAGCTCAGCGACAAAGGCATGAGCATGAACAATATGCCGATGATGCGCGGCAAGCGCTGATTTGGGCGATTCGTTTGCAAGAAAATGGCGCAGCCTCGTGAGGGGCTGCGCTTTTGTTTGGATGGCAATTGTATTCCCCAAACGATGATGCCGTGTGGCATAGGAAGGCATTGATTGTTGGGTGTCAATCTTTTTGCCCTCAATTCCATGTACAATTTTGCCTAGCTTTGGTCAAATTCAAACACCATGCGCTTCAACATTTTATTGCTTTGCGGCTGGATGCTGATCTCACTGACCACCATCGCCCAAAATCCCAATCTCGACTTCAAACTCGCAGCCAAACTGGGAAATCAGGTTACCTACGAATACGGCACACTAGGATATGAAGATCGTGTGGCGCATTGGCAGCATCTACAAACGGTGCATGCTGTGCCGTCGGTGATTTGGAAAGGGAAAAAAGGCTTGTTCAACGAAGTCAGTCTCATGAAAGCCAATTTTGAAGAAACCAAGGGCGAACGCGTTTTTGACCCGACGACCTGGCCACACAACGACAACCCACATCGCTTGCTGAATGCGGATTTTGCAGTGCGCTACGGCAAGTTTTTCCCGTTTCTGCGGAAAAAAGACTGCCGCTGGGTGCCGATGCTCGGTGTAGAATTGACAGGGCGATTTTCCCATGTCATTCAAGCACCCAATTTCTTCAACTACAATGTATTCCAGCAATCACGTGGAGATGTCGTGGGCTACTTGACGCCGCGATTGGCTTGGTTTGCTTCCAAGCGCCTTTTTATGGACCTTTCCCTACAGGCACAATGTTTTGACTTGCTTTTCTTGCGAAACAAGGAACTCAACAACAACATAGCAAACCTTGTGCAGGTCCACCATGGCTCGCAGATCAATTTTTTGCTGCCAGTCTTCACGGGAACGCTGGCTGTCGGGTATAAATTTTGAGCGGCAACGCTGTTTTGCGTCGAATTTCGGACAATCCAAATAAGGCCAGATTGTTGGCGTTAGGTGGAAAAGAAACGCTAATTTCACTCCTTATGAAACGTATCCATTATTTCTCCCTCCTCATTTTGGGTCTGATCAGTTACCTCCCGATCCTCGCCCAATCGCCCGCCGAAGACTTCAAGTTTGGCCTCAAGCTGAGCAATCAGTCGTCATTTAATTTTTCCCGCATCCGAGATGTCAATGGCGATGTGATTGGTGGCGGGAATGTCGAACTTTTTCGCCCGGTGCCAGCATTTGTAATGCGCGGCAGCAAGGGCAACTTTTGGGATTTCAGCTTGCAAAATGTGAACCTGGGATTTGGGCCGCGGCAAACCGGAACTACACCTGACTTTCGCCCTTATCACCTCGGATTGTCGGTGAGAGGCGGATTTTTCTACACGTTTGCGAAATCCAAGGTGCAACATTGGCTGCCGATGCTCGGATTGGAAATCAATCCCTACGTGGGGGCGAGCCAATCGCGACAGATAGACTTCACGCCATCGCCAAACATCACTCCTTATAAAATTGCCTATCAAACTACTGGCGCAACAGCCTATCTCACGCCGCGCGTCATGTGGCTTCCTGGCAAGCGATTCTTCATGGATGCCAGCATCAGCATTCCGCTGATCCAAGTGAGTTACAACAGTCGCAATTCTTCTGATCCCAGCGTCACCAGCGATTACTCTGGTGGAACGACCAAGTTCCTTGGATTCGAAAAAACGCTGCAAGGCTCCATCGGAATTGGGATCAAATTGTGAGCGGCAAATGCAAAATAGGGTATCCTTTTTTGCATTGTGGATGGGTTGGTGAATGGCGATATTCGTCTAAATCTAAAATCTATGCGTCAAATCACATTGCTCTTTTTGTTATTGTTCAGCCTGCATGCGGTGGCTCAAGTCCCTGCCGTGGACTTCAAATATGGCGTCAAACTCAGCAACCTGAGTTCAATACAGCAGGAAACCAACTATGACCGCAATGCCACGGGCACCTTGGTGGCAATCACGAGGGGCTCCACGATGGATTGGCTGCAATTGATCCCTGCATTTACTTGGCAAACCAAGAAAGGCGATTTTGCCGAGGTGAGTGTGCCCATGTGGCAGCTACAAAGGCAGGAATCGATTCGCACCGACAGCATCGGCAATTCAGTGGCAGGGGTGAATCGCAAGATCAATCTCGGCTTGCAGTATACATACTCGATCAGGCTGCTCAAGAAAAAGAGCACCAAATGGTTACCGATGATCGGTTTTGGCATGATGCCTTTTTTTCAAAATACGCGGTATTCGCCATTGGTGGAAACAGACTTTCCATATTCGATCACCAAGGGCGGATTGCTGTTTTCTTTGAATCCGCATGTGATGTGGATGCCGAGCCCGCGCCTCTTTTTGGATCTGGGATTGCAGGTCAATGCAATCGACCTGTCGTATGCCACATTTTATGATGGTGACCCTCGGCTGCCACTCTATGAGGGACACACGGTGAATTGGAACCTCGCCAACGGCAACAACGGCATTATTCTCGGCGCTGGCGTAAAACTCTAAGCATCAGATTTTTTTCATAGCTAGAATGTGTTTCAGTGTAATGGGCCGTGCAGTGGTGCACGGCCCTTTTTTATGGTGGCAAAACAAACGAACTGCACAAAACAGAATAAATATTTAGACTAGTTTAAATATTTATTCATGCGGTTCATATTTTTTCTTAGTTTTGGGGAATGCGACTCATGCTCAAATCATTCACCCTTCGTTTCTCAGTCTGTGGATGGCTGATTCTTCTATTATTGGGCAAGGCATCCCTCCTATCCGCCCAAATCCAAGGCACTGTCATCGATGCGCACAACCGCGAGCCGCTGCAGGGAGCAATCGTCAAAATACCCACCTTGGGGCTCGGGACACTCACAGATTCCTTGGGCCAATTCAGATTGGACCCACCGGCAAAGGCTACAGCCTTGGTCCTGCAGGTTTCTTATGCTGGCTACGATGCACAATCGATTGCCATCCAATCAGGACAGCCGCTGACGATCCTGCTACAAAGCCACGAAACAGCGGGGCTGGAAATCACGACGCAACGCCGCACGTTTGAGTATGCCAACACGGCCTTTCGCACGGAATTGGTGAGCCGCGCATTCATGCAATCCATCCCCGGCAACAACAACCTGATGGAGACCATCGACTACGTTAATGGCATGCGGCAGCAAATCAATTGCGGGGTCTGCGGCACCAACGACATCCACATCAATGGCATGGAGGGGCCTTACACGCTGGTGCTCATCGACGGCATGCCCATCGTGTCGGCGCTGGGCTCGGTCTACGGGCTCAACGGCATACCGCAATCGATGATCGAGCGCATCGAGATCATCAAAGGCCCGGCAACCGCCATGTATGGGGCGGAGGCCATGGGCGGCGTCGTGAACATCGTGACCCGCGACCCACGGCTCATGGCGCCCCTGAGCCTGAGCGGCTACCTGAACAGCCACCAAGAGGGCAATCTCGATGTGGCCTTGAACGCAAAATTGGGCCGCATGCACAGCCTGCTCAGCGGTAATTATTACCACATGCAGCATCGTCTCGACCACAACGGCGACAATTTTACCGACATTCCGCTGAGTCAGCGCCTTTCACTTTTCAACAAATGGATCGTGGACCGCAAGCAAGGGCGCATCGCACAGGTGGCTTTCAAATATTATGACGAAAACCGCTTCGGCGGCGAGCTGCAATGGCAGCCCGAGCACAAGGGCTCAGACAGCGTGTATGGAGAGGCCATCCAAACCCGCCGTCTCGAAGCCCTCGGCACCTACCAACTGCCGCTGAACAAGGAAGATGTGCGCCTCGATGTGTCTGCAGCCCACCACTTCCAAAACAGCTACTATGGATCCACGCATTTCCTTGCGCAGCAGTTCACGGGCTATGCAGCGATGATTTGGATGAAGGAAAAGGGCAGGCACAAGCTCCAAAATGGCGCGACCTACCGCTACAATTTTTATGAAGACAATACCCCCGCTACCGCGCTGGGATCAGACCGGGCGGCGCTTCCAGGCATTTTTGCGCAGGATGAAATCACCCTGCACCCTCGCTGGAGCGTGCTTACGGGCGCTCGGCTCGATTACCATGCCAAGCATGGTCCTATTTTTTCGCCTCGGATGAATTTGCGCTGGCGGCCGACGGCCTACACGAATGTGCGACTCACAGCTGGACGCGGATTCCGGACCGTGAATCTTTTCACGGAGGAGCACGCTGCGCTCACGGGCGCACGGGCAGTGGTGATCGAGGGCGCGCTAGCACCCGAGCGCAGCTACAACGTGAATCTGAATTTCAACCATGTCTTCAACATCGGCGCGAGTGCTGTGACGGTGGATGTCGATGCTTTTTATGCGCATTTCAGCAACCGCATCCTGCCCGATTATGAAACAGATCCCAATCTCATCATTTTCAAAAACTTGCGCGGCTACTCCGAAATCAGGGGAATCTCCGGGAAATGGAGCCAAAGTTTTAAATTTCCGCTGACGATCGACTTTGGAGGCACTTGGATGCAGTCATTTGTGGCGGAGCAAGGCGTTGCCCAGACCCAGCAATTGCTCACGCCAAGCTTTCAAGGTGTGTTCAACGTCGGCTACAAATTTCCCAAGCTGCACAGCACTGTCAGCTATACTGGCAAGGTGATCGGGCCGATGCACCTGCCGAGTTACGAACCACCCTTTGAGCGCCCGACACGCTCAGGCTGGTTTACCGAGCAAAACCTGCAATGGTCGACGGATTTGGGAAAAGGACTGAGCCTGCAACTGGGTTGCCGCAACCTATTCAACTACACGCAACCAAGTCCGCTCGTCGATGCTGCGCATCCTTTTAGCGATAGTTTTGACACGGCCTATGCTTATGGGCCGCTGCAGACGCGGCGTTTTGTGCTGGGAATGAATTGGCAAATGCAAAGGAAGCGGTCTTAGTTCCTGTTGCCCAAGGCCTCATTCTGGCAGTTTTGTAGCGCCCTTAGGTAAATGGTACCGCCCGTAGGGCAATCGCAGGAAAACAAATTGCGGCCCGCGGCCTCCGGCCGCAGGGC
>JANPHP010000056.1:0-6161 GCA_031424495.1 Bacteroidota bacterium
GGACCTCCTGGCATGAAGACCTTCTGGCAAGGCTACCTCATGCTCGTCGAGAAGGCAAAGGACTGGAGAAGGTTCAAGGACTATTTGTCCACTTATAAACCATAATAAAATTGTGGGTAATGAAAAGGCCAAGGCGGATATCCGACGGTCCCGCACTTGGGGTGCGGGACCGCCCGCAATTTTCATGCGATTGCCCTAGGCTGATTGCCGAGACGCTTGCAAATGTCACCTATTCCGCCTAACATTGCGAGGAGAGAGCCTTTTCTGGGTTCACTTGCAGGCCCCCTTGGGTTCGAACAATGATTTGCAAATACGACGACCGATACACCGATTCAATCTTCAATAAAATGAAACCAATACTAACCACTTGGATTTACATCAGCTTGCTCTGTATTGCAGCATTTGCCGCAGGCTGCAACAAGGATTTCGAGGACGGGCCATCTTTTAGCCTGAGATCCAAGGAGGCGAGGATCACCGGATCCAAAACCATCGAGTCTTATGTCGTCAACGGGATCGACAGTACGTTTGTATTTGATTCCATCTATGCTGGGAGCGATTATGCGCAAAACGGAATAACTTGGGTGAGGGGCGAATCTTCGGTCAACCCTATTCTCTGTAGCCCTTGCTTGCCTGGACGTTGGGAGATTTCCGAAGATGGCAAGCAATTGAGAATCAGTTGGCCGGCATGGGCGATTGGGCAACCGGGTAATTTAGAAATTTGGAATTACGGGTATCGCGGGGCTTATGACATCCAAAGACTCACCGAGCGCGAACTCTGGGTGCGGGCAGTGGTGTCTGGAAATGTGGTTGAGATCAAATTCAAAAAAGTGTAACGGATCATGTGCGGCTGTTTAATACAATCAATCTGAAAATCATTGGAAATATTCGGTGGGTTTGTACTTGCTACTTCTAGGTGGTCTTGCTAGTTCACTGATATTGTAATGGATAAAGAAGGTTCTCCAACAGTTCACCTGTGATTTCGAGCTGTTGGGGCCGAGAACGGATAACAGAGCGATGGTGTGTTGCATATTTGCGGCCATGATAAACCAAACAAGAATCGGCATCGACATCGGCAGGGTGATAATCGCCGGCGACACTGACCAGGGCAATCCCTTTTTCTCACGGAACTTTCTGCAAGCCCCCCCAGTGGACGATGCCATAGCGACGATCACCCAACTCACCTCAGTTTTTGGACCCGAGAATGTATTTCTCGTTTCCAAATGCGGCACAGCCACAGCACAGCGATCCATGCTATGGCTACACCATCAAGACTTCTTCACAATGACCGGAATTGCCCCTGCACAAGTGCATTTCTGCGAAGAACGCCATGAGAAAAAGATCATCTGTGACATGCTCGACATCGAGATTTTCATCGATGACCGCTACACGGTCTTAGAGCACCTGCTGCATCTGTCTAAATGCTATCTTTTCCAACCCTTCGATCACGAACGTGCCCTTAACGAAAAGCGCAAACGCAAGCTGCGCAATATCCGCGTCGTAGAAAGTTGGCAAGAATTGGCGGCACACCTCAGTATTTGACAACGCCTCCTGCACAATATATTCCCAAACAGCGTTGGGGTTCAATACCTTGAACCCCAACGCTGTTTGAGAGAAAATCGATGGGAAACACCCTCATAAAATGCAGTTGCCTGCACAATATCACCGCTTCACCAGCTCCCTCACCACCCACTCCCGACCATCGCCAACCCTGAGCAAATAAAAACCAGCTGCCTCCGCACCCAAATCAATCCCAAAATCACCGCCTACGGCGCTGCCCCGCGACAACTCCTGCCCCATCAGATTCGTCACCGTCCAATCGGCCTTTTTCCAAGTCGCAGGAAATTCGACATGAAACACCGCCGCACTCGGATTGGGATAAACGCTGACGATCGTCCCCGCATCCGCCTGATCCATCACGCTCGTTGCCAAGTTGTAGCTCGTGATCGCCGTATTGGTGACGATGGCCGGATTAAAATCAAAATAAATCGCCGCATTATTGGGGATGATGGTTCCGAATGGCAAGTTTGCCTTCGGCCGCACACGGTACATGAACCACCCCTGCGATCCCGCAGGATTGGATGCGCTGTCGGGCAGCATAATATTGGGGAATGTGACGTCGAGCGCATTCCCCATCAATCGCCAAGTCTCGTAGTGGCTCGCGGCCAGCATTTCGGTCGTGGCCCAGTCCAGATTGCCATCGAGGGTGTCTGCGACACGGATGTTGAATGCCGCGGCAGTGCCTATATTTTGAAAATGCACGGTATAGTTGAGCCAATCATCGTAGCCAGCTTCCACGACAGATGGATAGACATCCTTGGCATTGGGATCAAAGGAATTGGTGGCTTGGAAACAGGCATTGCGGGTATTGTTGGCGGGATTGTAATCGCCGCTCGTCGGGGATACCACAAGGTCAAAACAGACGATGTCCGACGTCTGCGCAGATGTGTCGGTCATGAAACGCAGCCCGAGGTCATGGTGGATGTCCAGCAGCCCAAAGTCCGCAATCGCATAAGTGTAAGTATTGCCCGCGATCGTCGGCACCAAGCACCCCGGCACGACGCCCGTATAGGTGATCGGCCCCGAGGTCGTCACGACCACCTGCCCCGCGACGCCCGTGGCGCAATGCAAGCCATAATGCTGTGACAAGTCCCCCGCCCGAAACGTGGCATTAAAGCTCTGCCCCGGAAAGATGATATTGTCCACAACTACGCCCAGCACCCCGATATCAAAGCCCGGCTTGCATTCGATCTCAAAATCGACCCCCAAGTCCAGCGCATTCCCCAAACTCAAAGTGACCGTCGAGTCGGTGCCCGGCTGTGCACAGGTGACACGGTAGGGCTTGCCAGCAGTGTCGATTTTGGCCGTCCAAGTGCCCAGGGGCAGGGTGTAGAAATACGAACCGCCAGCAGCTGTATTGCCGCCTTGCACAAAGGTTCCGAAGTTGTCATAGATTTTCACGGGCACTTGTGGCAGACCGGGATCGATGCCATTGCGCAGGCAATCGCCGTTCAGGTCGTCAAAGACCATGCCGCCGATGCCCTCTCCGCTCACGCAGCCCATCGGATTGTTGGGGGTGCAGATCGGCACAGAACCGATTTGCGGCGTCATGAACGCTGCATAATTGGGAATGCAGGAGACAGGATTACCGTCAAAGCTCACATTGAGCGTCGTGGAGACGGGAAATGGGCCAAAGCAAGTGATTTGATTCCACCTGAAATCGGCTGTATTGAGGCTGGCGGGCAGGTTGTTGACGGTGACCAAGTCGTTGTAATAGGCTTGGATGAGCTCCAAACCTGCAGGCAATGCCGGGAGGGCGGTGATTTGGTTGCGAAATACATTGAGGTAGCGCAAGGTCGCAGGCAATGCCGGCAGGGCCGTAAGGTTGTTGTCGTTGCAATCCAGTCGGTTGAGCTTGCTGGGCAATGATTGGATCGTGCCGAGCTGCATATTGGTGCAGTAAAGGTCCCGCAGCGAATCTGGCAATGTTGCCGGCAAGGGCAATCCTGTGTCATAATCCAGCGTCAAAAACCGCAGCCCATTGGGAAGCGTGGGCAAGGCCGCAAGCGGGCAGCCACCGGCGCCCAGGGTCTGCAAAGTAGCTGGCAGGCTCGGCAATGCCGTAAAATTATTGTTGTTGCAGGCGAGGCTGCGCAGGCCAGGGGGCAGCGAAGGCAGCGCGCTCAGGTTGCACGATTGCACAGACAATTCCTCCAGGCTCGCCGGCAGGGCTGGGAAGCTCGCCAATTGGCTGCCATCCATCTCCAAAACAAGCAATCCGGCCGGCAATGTGGGCACGGTGGTAAATGCATTGCCCGACAGGTAGAGGTTTTGCGCCGTGCCGGGGATCGGGGGCAGCGTGGCGATCTGGCAAGCAATGGCATTGACAGAGACCATGCTCGGCGGGAATGCAGGCAGGTTGGTGACGTGATTGCCAGCGATATTGAGATTGGTCACGCTGGTGAAATATTGCAAGCCCGTGAAGTCAGCGATGTTGAGGTAACTGGGGCCCAGCGTCGTCGCTCCCGTGATGCCCGCGCAGGAGATGTCCATTTGATTGCCCGTCATGCAAGTCGGGAAATTCGTCTGCAAGAAAGCCACAAAGTTGGCGTCAGGAATGGTGACGAATTGCGCTTGCGCGCCTCCAAAAGCGAGCAAACAGAGCAATAAGGAAACAATTTTGGACTTCATAATGCGATTCTTTTGCGATTCAAGCAGGAAGGTAGGCAAATGGAAAGCAAGAAATGACCTAAAGCACCTCAACTGCGGAAAATGTGGTCTGTTTGGGAAAGGGGGGTGGGGAATGGACAATTGATAATGGAGAATTGAGAAACCCGCATCGGGTTCGGCGGTGCGGAATTGTCATTCCGAGTGACCATCCCGCAGCTGCTGCGGGACCTTTTGATCGAATGACAAAGGCCCCATTGTCATGCCGAGCGCAGCGTAGCGGAATTGTCATCCCGAGCGTAGCGCAGCGGAGCCGAGGGATCTTGAGCACAGATACACCTCCAACACAGCAGCCCCCCTGTCCGCTTGCAACGATTTTATTCATTTTTTCAATCCGCTGATCACTAGCAAGATACATAGCTTGTCATTGGTAGCGCAGCGGAATTGTCATTCCGAGCGAAACGAAGTGGAGCCGAGGAATCTTCAGTGCAGATACAGGTCCCGCACACAACCACCGCACAACGGCCCAGCTTAACCACCAGCCTCCACGAAAAACGCTCAAAATTTGCCCTCACGGGCAATAAACACCAGCTCTAGTGAATCCAGCAAAATCCCTCCGCTTTTGCGCCACGGCGCATCGGTCGGGACTGTGTCCGCCAGGGTGGATGACAAAAAGGCCCGCCCCCAAGCCAAAAAGAAAATGAATTTCACCACCAACCCAATCTCACCACCCCGCAGAATGAATCTTTAGATCGCCGCAGGCAATGGCAAAGCCATCGTGAATCCCTTTGAAAAACATAAGACAATGAACAAACGTACGTTCAGCGAAGCTAATTGCCGTGGCTTTCAAACCACGGACCCGTAAGCTAAGCAAAACCCCCAAAAGCCCATAAAGCTACCTTCAGCATTCCACCAAGGTCTTGGCCCGGCCAGCATCCCTGCCTCACCCACCCCTTGGACCGCGATTCATGCAAACCAAGGCCAGTTGCGTGGGGCAGCAGATATTTTGAACGGTTACCCAATCCAGCCTTTCTTTCTAAAAAAGGTTTCCAAATCCTTTATAAAATCTATCAGATCAAAATTGGGGAATTTATACTTGGCTAGAATGAACGGCACTTCTGCCAAGATTTTTTTCGCCACGAGCTGATGCCGGATCTCAATAGCAACTTGAAGGACGTCTTGGAGGTCAAACATCAAGTCGATGTATAAAACACGTTCCTTTCTATCCATCCTGATTCTCTGCTTCAATTCCTCAATTGGGGTATAACACACGAGGACAAATGCGACTTCGTTTAAAGATTCCCCATATTTCTTTCTCTCAAATGCCGAGTCAAACTTAGCGACCTGGAATGCAGCAAGTACTTTATCAAATCTTGCCTCAGAAGGTGCCTCAAAAGTCATGAAAATCTTCATATTACCACTTGACAATTTTATTTCCCGCAGGGAAAAAACTGATGCGTAAAGATAGTTCCTAATTTTCAACGACGATCGACCATTTGCCTCTGGCAAAAGAGACTAGGCTTCAATTGCCGGAGGAAAATTGTCAGTAGTCCTTCGGCCAGAGGTCTTGGACGCACATTTTGCTACTCATTGATTATCTGAACAATACACAACCTGCCATTGGTAGCGCAGGCAGCGGCATTGTCATCCCGAGCGGAACCAAGTGGAGCCGAGGGATCTTCCACACAGATACACGTCCCGCACACATCTAGCGCACACAAGCACCGCCCAAAGGCCCTGCTCATCCGCCACACTCAACAAAAAAAACCTCAAAATTGCCCTCACGTGCAATAAACACCACCTCAGGTGCAAACGGCAGGATCCCTCCGCTGCGCCTCCGACTCGGTCGGGATGACAAAAAGGCCCGCCCCAAAGCGAAAAAGAAAATGAATTTCACCACCAACCCGATCTTACCACCCCGCAGAATGAATTACCGTATGCTTCAGCTTACGGCTCCTCCACCAACTCAATCTCACCACCCCGCAGAATGAATCTTC
>JANPHP010000057.1:0-14981 GCA_031424495.1 Bacteroidota bacterium
CCCACAGATTCGTCGGCAACTGGAACACGCCCATCTTGGTGATCCACGGCGAGAAGGATTTCAGGGTGCCCGTCACCGAGGGAATGCAAGCATTCAACATCGCCAAGCTCAAGGGCTTGGATGCCAGATTTCTCTATTTCCCCGAAGAAGGCCACTGGGTCATGCAGCCCCAAAACGGCGTGCTCTGGCACAGGATTTTCTTCGATTGGCTGGCGAAAACGCTTAAGTAATTAATAATTAGAAATGAGGAATTAGGAATTGGAGGGTTTCAATTCCTAATTCCTCATTTTTAATATGCTTATCGGCTACTTTGCCAGTAAGGACACATAAGGTTTGTCATTGGTACCGGAGTGATCGTGGGAGCGAAGCGATCCGATCACGTAGCGTCCCGCATGAAATGCGGGATAGCGCTGCCAGGTACACCTCCTGCTTGCAAACTGCTATTTGCGACTCCTGCCAATATCGCCGTATCAGAAGGGCTATTTAGTAGGAGGTGTATCGGTAGGCGCTATCCTGCACCATGTACGGGACGCTACGTTTTTTGTCATTTGCTGCGGCTCTTCCAGAGCCTTGCAAAAGCCAAAAAACTCCGGTCGAAATGACATGGGATTTGGCTTACTGCCAAAGTTCCAGACAAGCATAATTTCTAATTCCTAAGTTTTTGTAACTACCTTCTATTCAGTTGTTTAGGCGATACGTTCTGCCTCGGGCTCACTTGCTGTTGAGGGGCAATCGTTGGCCGTGGCTCTACGCGCTGCCACGAGTCTTTGTGGTAGGAGGGCGCTGGGTTGTTGTTTTGAATCTGATTTTGCGGCGGGCGCTCGATCCTGGGCTGCGGCTCATATTGCGGCTGATTCTTGGGTGGATTGTTGGGCCCCATATCGGTATTGGGTTTGGGCTGATAGACGGGCGCTGCATCGGTATTGTTTTGCGGTTGGGTCACAGGCCGCGCATCGGTATTGGGTTTGGGCTGATAGACGGGCGCTGCATCGGTATTGTTTTTGGGCTGATAGACGGGCGCTGCGTCGGTATTGTTTTTGGGCTGATAGACCGGCGCTGTATCCGTATTGTTTTTGGGTTGTGAGACTGGTCGCGCATCGGTATTGTTTTTGGGCTGATTGACGGGCGCGGCATCCGTATTGTTTTTGGGTTGTGAGACGGGTCTGGCATCGGTATTGGGTTTGGTGGGCCAGATCGTGGTCGGGCGTGACTCGGCCGGGTTGTTGCCTGCTGCCGGGCGCGGGGAGGCTTGGACCGTGGCATTCAGCTTGGGATAATCCTTTACATGCGACTCGAAATAAGCCTGCTCAGTTGGGGCTTTGGTCGGATGCGTGGCGACTTCATTGTGGTAGGAAACCTCAAATTGGCCGAATTCTTTGATGCGGCCTGGCCGACCTGCATCGTTTTTGAGCCAGTCCTTGCCAAATACATTTTGATTTTCGCTCACCCAGTTGTCGACCTCGCGGTGAAATCCGCTCGGTGAGTCGCGGTGCCCCTCATTGTAACACAACATGTGGTGCGTGAGGTGGGGGTAGTGGCTGTGGTGCCAAGGCTGATTAAAATACCAGTGAGTATAATAAGGCGAAGGCATGCCATACACAATGATCACTCCGCCGGCACCATAATAGTAGCCGCTATGGGACCAATAAGGCTGCGGATACCAGTATGGATAATCATACCAAGTCGGGTATCCATACCACCATGGATAGGGATTGTAATAATTGTAGCCACCATAATATCCGTTGTTGTAGCCGCCATTGTATCCCGTATTGTAGGCGTTGTTGTTGCCGTAATAATAGTTATTGTTGGTGGTGTATTGCGTCACCTGCTGCTCTGTGGCGGCAGGCGCACCTGAGGCTTGCCGAAATTCCTCAGAAGATTCTTGAAACTCTTTGAGTGCCTGCGGATTGGCGCTAAGGCTGTCGCGCCAAGCCTGCAATTCCTCGGCATTTTTGCGGGCCACCTCGACGTTGAGCGAATCCAATTTGTGGATCACCCAAGCGGGATCGCGCTTGTAGAGGTCACCCACAAGAACGGTCATTTTGAGGTCATCGCTCAAAATAGAGAGCACTTCGGGCAAATTCACCAAGTTGCGAAAAGATTTTTGTGCCGCTGCCGGGTAGGTGCTCAGCAGCGTTTCAAATGCATTTTGCGACGCGTCGTACAGGCCATCCATCTTCACCATCACATCGCGTTGCCCCTTGTCGGCCCAGCGAGCATCCGTCTGCACGATCTCGGGATAATCCTTGAGCGCATCCTCCTTGATGCCGCCCTTGGCTGCCAAGTCCTGAACCAATTGCGGGTAACGTGCCAGTTCCCAAAATCGCTCTTGATCGGCCTGCGCGTAAGGCGAAAGCAAATCCGAAAATTGCTGACTCGTCAACTTCTGCATTTCACTGATGCGCACCACCAATTCTGGATATTGACTCGCTTGCAAAATGTCGTTGCGGGTGGCATCGGGATAGAGCACGAGCGCATCGATACTAGCTTTGTCCTCTTCGATGAGGCGCGCGAGCAGGGCATCAGAACTCTGGGCGCGGGTATTAGCTATCAGCAGCATCATGGCTGCTACGAGGGATAAGATTCTTGTTTTCATTGCCTTGCAAAATATAGTGGCAATAAGCAAGGATTTTGAAGGTTCTACTATGATGTCACAATAGGAGGGAGGTGATTTTTGTCAGGTTTTGGGTGTTGTGGGAAATACGCTTGGGATAAAGAGTAACCGCCTAATGGTCGGAACTTCTCTTTTTTCAGGATAGTTACACGCCCATCGCGGAGCATAAGATATCATTGTGGTTGGAGATTTTGCTAGTGCCGCGAATTCAAAATTACCGCGCCATTTGCCTTTGAGGATAGCCTCTGAAACGTGCGACTCTGCCGAGGCGGGCTAGTTTTTAAAGACATCTTTGAATCTTCGTTTTTGGGCCATACGTTTTCATTTTCAGAAACATACGCAGGTAGCAGGACCGCAGAGCGGTCTCACCTTTGTAGAAAACCAGCACCCCACCAGTATCGATCCGCCGAAGGCGGATCGAACATTCGGAACTGGCAAAGTGGCTGATAATCAAATGTTCTATGAAGTGTTGATACCCCTCGGCGCATCATTCAAAATGGTACAGCAAATCGGAAGTGATAAGCTAGCATGATGATTTTTTGCCAAGAAAAACTCGTTTAAATGACGAATAGAGCCTTCGTAGCCAATCAATCTCAACATTTTGCTTGGAGTCTGAATCTGAATTTGAGCTTCCCTGATTTGCAGTTTCGATTGCAGCTAGCCAAGCATACAATCCATCAAAAACGCCGCCATTGAGAAACTTGTCCAGAAATATCGTCAAGGAATCGGTGAGCGTCACGGCTGTCCTATCATAATTGTAGACGCTGTATCGATTGTGATCCTGATGATCAATCGTAAGGATTCACGTATCAGAGTAAATTAAGTACTCCGCAAAGTGAAAATCGTCCTTACGAACCAGATAGCGATCGGGATTTGGGTCTCGTCTCTTACTTCAAGAATTTCAGCGAGCGGCACGATCCTGAACATGTCCTCGTCGGAATAAAATCCATCACAATACCTGTAAAACGTCTTAAAATCGTCCGGCAATTCCTGACCAAGGGCACGCTCAAAATCCAAAATCTCCTCTTCGCTGGCAGGCGCATAAGGCGTGATGCCGAGCTTTTCCTTGTCGGCCGCTATCCGGTCAATAATAGCTTGAATTGTGAGACTCATATTTTCAAAAATTATATGATTGAAAAAAATAATAATGCTCAAACATTCCAAGACCAACCATAATCCCCAATTATGCTTGTGGGGAACTTTGCCAGTAGGCCAAAAAAGTTTGTCATTTCGACCGGAGTGATCGACAAAGCGAAGCGACTCGATCACGTAGCGGAGAAATCTAGCGCCGACAGATACACCAGCTGCTTGAAAACTCCTCTTTAAAAACCCCAGCTTGAAAGTACTACTCCTTGCAATCCGCATCAGCAGGGCCATTTAGTTGAAGGTGTATCGAAAGGCGCAAGATGTCTCCGCTACATCTTCGATTCGGTCGACATGACAACATGAATACTTACTGGCAAAGTAACCGATTAGCATATCCCCAATCATTCATTGTCAATTGTCCATTATCAATTATCAATTAAACTTCAATTCCCATCGCCCGCATCAGCGCCGTCGCATTCATGCTCAGGCATTGGCCATCGGTGAGTTTGTAATCAAACAATAATTGTCCCTCGGGGGTGACCGTGCAGTTGAAGCTGTAGTTGTGAATCGACAGCGGCAATTGCGCGGCCATATCGACGAGCTCGATGTCGTGGGTGCTCACGAGGCCCGAACCGCCGAGTTTGTGCAGTTGTTGCACGAGGGCACGCGCGCCCGCCTGCCGGTCGCGGCTATTGGTGCCTTTGAGGATCTCGTCGAGCAGGAAGAGGACATTAGGCTCGGTACGCACGATCTCGATCACGGCTTTGAGGCGCTTGAGTTCGGCATAAAAGCTTGACGTATTCTCCTCCAAATTGTCGGTTGTGCGCATGGATGTGGCGATCTGCATAGGGGAGAGGCGCATGGACGTGGCGCAAACGGGCGCCCCCATGAGTGCGAGCACGACATTGATGCCCGCCGTGCGCAGGTAGGTGCTTTTGCCGCTCATGTTGGAGCCGGTCACGAGCCATATTGTGCCATTGCCGACGAGCGACATCGGGTTGGCGACACGTTGTTGCAGGGGAATGAGCGGATGGCCCATTTCCACGGCTTCCAACGAAAATTCGCCCTGCACAATTTCAGGAGTGCTCCAGTCGGGAAATGCAAACTGCAAAGCCGCCAAGCTGTTGAGCGCTTCCATGTCGCCGATGACTTCAAACCAGTCCATCACGCGTTCGCCCAAGTCGGCTTTCCATTTCTCCAGGGCTTGCAAACACCAAATGTCCCAGAAGAAAAAGGTATTCATCAAAATATGGGGCAGTCCGGTATTGCGAAACTCCAGATTGGCGATGATGTTGGCGAGGCGGGCGATCTCTGCGGATGCGGGACGGCCCTGCGTCATGAGCCGCTGTTGCAGCGTCTCGATGGCGACACCGCCGCCCTTGAGGTCCTCGATCTCAGCGATGAGCTGAGACCAGTTTCTGAGCAATTTGCCCCGTTTGGAACTTGTGGTCTGCACCCGCACCATCAATTTTCCGATGCTGCGGTTCACCATCCAATTTCCAAATACCAAGAATCCCATATACCCAAAAGGATGCAAGCCAATGATCACCAGCACGGTATCGATGGCCATGGCGCTGATCATGATCAAAGGCAAATAGCTGATCATGCGGTGCGCACGCAGATAACTCGGCTCCAGCAGCCAATTGCGCAGCAATTCGGGTGATTCCTCCTTGTCTTCCTGCGTTTCGGCTGTGGCTTGGAAATTTTGACGCCAATCGATTTTCCCGGCCAGCGATCGCGCAGCCGCCTGCCGGTCGTGGACCGTCTCGACGCTAGCATATTTCAAAAGCCAATTGGCCAAATTCCTGCGGCCAAATCGCGTAGACGCGCGGCTCAGCAATTGATACAGCGAGTGCTTGCCAAAAATATCGAGGTCGCTGCTGTAGGGGTGATGCGGATCGATGAATTCCTGCCCTTCGTCAAAATCGTTCAACTTGCCTTGTAAGCGCCGCACCTCGTCTTGGTTGATGCGCAACAAGGTCTGCTGAAACCGCAATTGTTTTTTCACCTGCTCATTCCACCGCACGACCATGCCAAACGCAACGATCCCCAGCAGCAACATGAGCAGCCACCAAGCGCCGCCCCAACTCCAGGAAAAGACCTCAATGGCCACGACGAGCAGAAATACGCCCAAACGCGCAAAAGCGATTGAGTCCAGCGACTTGTTGATGCGGTCGATCGCAGCCTGAAATTGCTTTTGGCGTTCCTGAAAAATGTCCAGTGGGTTCATAGGGGCAAAGCTACGGATATGATACAAAAAGAAACCCCCGCAGTGTCGCTGCGGGGGAATTTTCTGATCCCGTGGTCGGGAAAACAAAAAGGGTATGAGAAAAATTTACTACTTCACTGGAAATGTACGAAAAATGAAGCAATGAGATACGTGCAATGTGTAAAAAACTAAAAATACTTTGTAATGACTTGTAAAATAGGTCATTACAATTTCAGAATTCTCAGCAGCAAACGATTCCTTTTCATCCAACTACTTCAAAATCAAGACTACCAAGTCACGATGACCTTGCCCATGGACTTCCTTTGCTCCAGGTATTCGTGGGCTGCCGTGAGCTCAGTATGGGGAAAAATCTTGCCCACAGTCGGTTTCAGGTAACCTTCTTGGGTCGCCTTCATGACCTCTGTAAGGCAATATTGCAGCACTTGCGGCCGATGGTCGGCTACACGCAGCATGTTGCAGCCGATCACGGCGCGAGATTGCATCAGCAAAAATGCGCCCCAGTAGCGCCCAAAGCCAAACAGCGTACCAAGATCGGAGAAAATGCCCTTGCCTTCACGGCTCGCCGCACCCAGACCGACGATGCGTCCGCCAGGTCCCAACAACTGAAAGCCTTTCTTGAAATTTTTGCCCCCGAGGCTGTCAAAAACCACGTCTACGCCAGCCGCGCCGCGCATGGACCTGATTTTTTCAAAACAATCCTCCTTGGTATAATTGATGGGATGGTCCACGCCGAGGCTGCGCAGGTACTCCAATTTAGAGTCGCTGCCAGCCGTGCCATAGACCACCGCTCCGCGGTGTTTGGCGATCTGAACGAGGGCCGTGCCCACGCCGCCTGCGGCGGCTTGGATCAAAACGTGGTCGCCAGGAAGGATCTTCATGGCATATTCCGCACAATACCAGGCAGTTGAATACTGCACCATGAGTGCCAAGGCGACGCCCACCTCCATATCTTCGGGAATGGGCACCACGCCTGCCGCAGGTGCCGCAATCTGCGTTGCATAGCCTCCAAATCTGCAAAAAGAAGCCACGCGTTGCCCGACTTGCAGGTGCGTGACGCCCTTGCCCAGCGAGATCACACGACCTGCGGCCTCATACCCGATCACGCAAGGGGAGGGCGGCGCATCCTTGTACATACCCTTGCGGGCCATGATGTCGGCAAAGTTGAGGCCAAAAGCTTCGACCTCCACAATCACCTGACCTTCGGCAGGTTGCAGATCTGGGCGGTCTTGCAATTCAAAGGCCGTCGCTGCGGGGCCATATTTGGTGAGGACAAAGGCTTTCATCGTGTGAATTCTTGATTTTGATGGCAAGATAGGGAGAATTGGGGATGTTTTGGAGGCTGCAGGCTGCAATCAGCAAAGTGTGTAATCAAATGGTCGCGTTGAATTCGACTAGTAATGACTGATTTTGGTAATTGGTTTTGAAATTGAATTTGATCCTTCCGATTGCATCACCCATCAAGATTTACACCCTTATGAAACGACTTCTAATCACGGCGCTTGGGCTATTCCTGATTCTCAGCGCCTATGGTCAAGCATTCACCTATCAGTGGACAGCCACCAATTCACCAACGAATTCTTATCGGTTTGATGACATTTTCTTCCTCAGCGCCGATACTGGGTTTGCAGTCAATTTTGCCTACGCGAGCGACGACGGCTACATCGCCCGCACCTACGACGGCGGCGCTAGCTGGCAAAAGGTCTGGGACTCAACCGGAATCGCATTCAGGGACATTGTTTTTGCGGATCCTTTGCACGGTTGGGTCGGTACTTTGGAGGCTGGCATCAACCCATCAGACACGACGATACTCTACCAAACGACCGATGGCGGCACCACTTGGGGGCCTGTGCCCAATCTGCCTGGGCCACGGCCTAGCGGTATCTGTGGCATGAACCGTGTCACCGACTCCATCATCGTGGGCGTCGGGCGCTATTTGGGGCCGGCGAGCTTCTACAAAACCACCGACCAAGGCACGACCTGGGCCTATACCAATCTCGACAGTCTCGCCGGCGGATTGGTAGACGTCTATTTCATGAACCGCGACACGGGATTTGCAGTGGGTACAAGTGGCAGTTTTTTTACAGGCAAGGGGCGCGTGCTCATGACCGAGGATGGAGGCGCAAGTTGGCGTATCATGCACACAAGTACCCATGCAAACGAGATTTGCTGGAAGATTTCATTTCCCTCGTCACAAATCGGTTATATTTCCTTGCAGGCATTTCAAAATTCAGGGTTTCAGTACATGCTCAAAACGACCGACGGCGGCCACACTTGGGCAGACCTGAACATCAGCAATGGCGGGGGCCCATTTGGGCTGTATGACATCGAGGGGATCGGTTTCATCAATGACACGACAGGCTGGATCGGCGGTGACCGAGGCACATTTTTCACGACAGATGGTGGGGTGAATTGGGTGCAAGAGAGCTGGGGCAATGCCATCAATCGTTTCAGGTTCATCAACGACAGCCTCGCCTACGCCGGCGGCGAGTTTGTGTACAAAATGGATCTGGTGGCCGTGGGCGTGAGCGACCCACGCGCTTGGCATGAAAACCTCCTCCAAAATTATCCCAACCCATTCCGCGAGGAAACCGTCATTGAGTATGCGATTCCAACGGATCATCTCGTGCGGTTGGAGGTATTTGATGTTTTAGGGAAGTCAGTTCGTGTTTTGGTGAATGAAAATGTACCTGCTGGGAACCATCGACTGGTGTATTCGGTCAGCAACATCCCAGACGGCGTCTATTTTTACACGATGATCATCGGCGATCACCGCCTCACGCGGCGCATGATTATTCAGCGGTAGGTCGAGCTCCTCCTGCAACACACAAGATGAGCATCAGCAGGTAGCTGCTCGCGCCGACTGTGCAAATAGTGCTGTAAATCGGCCACATCTTGGAAATTTCAAGATTGGAATGCACAGATTCAGATTCGTCCCTTATCTTCCGTCAGGAAAATTCAAAGCCAGCCTGTTGATGGAACATTTTGACTTATGTGTGATCGGTGCTGGGCCTGCGGGTTATGCAGCTGCCATGCGTGCGCTCGATTTTGGCAAGCGTGTGCTGCTCATCGAGAAGGGCAAGCTCGGTGGCGCGGGTTTGCACAATGGGGCATTGAGTTCCAAAACTTTCTGGGAAATTGGACAGGAACTGGCGCGTTGGCGGTCCCAAAATGAAGCATTTGGCCTGTCGAGCCCGGCCGTCGCTTATCGAGACATCGTGGCGCAAGTCGATGCATCGGTGCAAGTGCGCATGGAGCAATTGCGGCTCCATGTCGAGCGCTGCAACGAATGCGACAACTATCCCAATCTGCTTTTCGTCAAGGGGAAGGCTGTTTTGGAGGACAATCACCGCATTCGCGTAGAGGCCGAGCATGGGCAGGTTCACTATAGCGCAGATTACATCATTTTGGCTACGGGCAGCTCACCGCGCAAACTGGCGCATATTCCGATCGATGAGCATGTGATTCTCACGAGCGATGGCATCAGCAACCTTAGCGACTATCCAGAGAGCATGGTCGTGCTCGGCGCAGGCGTCATCGGATGCGAATTTGCCACGATTTTTGCGCTGCTAGGCCGCACGAAAGTATTCTTGATCGACAAAGCAGACCGCATTCTACCCTTTGAGGACCACGATGTCGTAAAGGTCGTCGAGGCCAACCTCGAGGCGCTCGGCGTGACCATCCACCGCAACGCCAAACTGCTGCGTATGGACCATGTCGATGGTCGCGTGGAGTATGAATTGGAATACAAAGACGGCAGCACGGCGCTTTTCAACGTTGAAAAGGCCCTGGTCAGTGTAGGACGCATTCCCAACAAAGACGGCTTGGGCCTGGCAGCAGCCGGCGTCGACCTCACGCCCAATGGCGAAATCGACGAACCCCGCAAGGATACCCAAACCACGGCCCCCAATATTTTTGCTGTCGGCGACCTCACCTGCGACATCGCCCTCGTGAATGTCGGCGAACTCGAAGGCAGGTTTGCCGTCGAGAAGATTTTTGGGCAGCCCGAGCGGGCCTTGTGCTACGACAACATCAGCACGATCATGTTTTTGGATCCGGAGGTGGCCGGGGTGGGGATGAATGAGCAGCAGGCACGCGCAGCGGGACTCAGCTACCGCGTGGCCACGTGGGACTACGCCTGCATTCCGCGGGCGATCGCCATGCGCAAGACGCAGGGCTTTTTCAAGATACTGGTCACCGACGACGCCGAGATGCGCATCCTCGGGATGCGGGCCATCGGGCAAGACGCGAGCAGCGCGATTCAAGCCGTGGCCCTGCTCATCAGCATGCGCAAAGGCATCCACGAACTCGCAGAAATGGTACACCCGCACCCCAGCATCACCGAGGGCGTGCAAGAATGCGTGCGCATGCTCCTGGGCAAGAGCATCTTCAAGCCGACAGCCTTCCCGCAGCTGCGCTGCGAGCAGTGGAATGGGAGGGAAGAGAGCTTTTGAGTGTGGGTGAGGAGAGTGAGAGCACTGAAAGGAGCATGTTGGTCGCAATTATTTTGAGACATCCCAAATCCGACAAGTAGCATTTTGAAAACAATCGGTACCAAGAAATGATGGAATTCCGCTTGGTGGAATGCACATTGCTACAACCGTTTCAATCCTCGAAATCAAACGCAACATTTCGATAGATCGCACTCATGGGTAGCTCTTGTTGGATCGCATTGAGCTTCACGACTTCGTTCAGATTGATGTAGGTGGTGTATTCCCATTTGCCGACATCATTCAAAAAGTAGACATCGACGCGTGGCTCGAATTGTTCGACAAGTACATATTCACGCAAGGATTCAAGTAGCTTGGATTTGTCAAATTTTTTCTTGCGGTCAAAATCTGCCGTGGAATCTGAAAGGACTTCAAAAATCACAGTCGGATTGCGCACGATGTCGTCTCTGATGATGGATATTTCAGGGGAGCCACAAATGATTGAAACGTCTGGCAGCACGTAGGTTCGCTCGACTTCTACTTCTGTCTTGAGGTCAGTCGCAAATACTTCGCAATTTGAACCCAATAATTTACCATAAAGCGAACCAATGAGATTGGTCGAGATTCTCACGTGCGTAACACTGCTCCCAGCCATGTCATAGATCACTCCATCATAAAATTCGGCTCTACCATCGATGGAATCGAGGTATTCCAAATACTCTTGAACAGTGACTCTGGTCCTTTTTTCAAAACTACCCATTGCCTAAAAATACAGACGTTTTTCAAACGGGCAAACTCCCGCTAAATTCGCCCAAAACAAAAACTGCTGCAAACCATAGGCTTGCAGCAGTTTCCGAACTCAATATTATTGGAGCGATTACTCCACGACCACGCGCTTCATCCAGCTTTCGGCACCAGCCGAGACGCGCAGGAGGTACATGCCCTTGGCCAATCCGGTGGTTTTGACCTCCACTTGATTGATGCCGGCATTCAAAGGTGCCGTGGTCGAATAGACCATTTTCCCAGTGACTTCATACATGTTTACCGTAGCTGTTTCTGGCTCAGCTGCATCCAATTGGACGGTAAATTCGCCTGCATTTGGATTGGGATAGAGGCCCATCTCGGCGGTGAGTGCATCCTCTGCGCCCGACAGCGTGCAGGTCATGCCCTCGCGCTCGCACCAGCGTCCCATGAAGTCTTGGTAGTATTGGTTGGCGATGATGATGTTGTGCACGATCACGGTGTTTTCATCATTCTTATTGTTGCCATTGTTGCTCCAGTTGTGGGAGCCGGTGAGCACGAGCGGGTCGCTTTGGAAATTGCTCTGGTCCACGATCAGATACTTGTGGTGCAGCGACCAGCTGTGCTTGTAGAGCGCAAGATCGGCGCCCATGCTGGGCTTCAAGATGCCATAAGGGATCGATGACGACGACGAGTCATCGATGATGCCCTTGCTAGCCAAGCTGTTGAGCGCGATTTGATCCTTGATCTTGTAACCGAGGTCTGAGCGCGTCATCGCAAACTGTGCAAAATACAAATCGGTATTTGCAGTGGCGATGGCATCCATAATTTTGGTATTGGTTTGGTCAGATGGGCTGAAGTAGCTCTGGACGCTGTTGCCGCCGATCACATATTCGTGGGGGGTGTTGTCCTTTTTGTATTGGCCAAACTTGGAATTGCTTGGGCTTGCTGCCGCAGTTTGGTTGCTATTGCCCCACATCTCATCAAACTCCAGCTTGTAGCCACGTGCCAAGCTTTGGTCTTGAAAGACGATCACATTGTTGGCGTCGCTCGCCAATTGCTGCGCGGTCCAGTTGGTCGAACCGGTCCACACGAAAGGCAAGTTGGGGTCGGCTGCATTTTCATCGATGATCACAAACTTGTTGTGCATGATCGTGTAGTTGGCGCCTTGGGTGCTGGAGAATTTGCGGATCGCGCCGGTGAGGGCAGTGGTTCCGCTGTTGACGGTGCTGCCATCATACAATATCCTGATGCTCACGCCACGGGCGTGTGCTGCGTTCACGGCATTGACGATTTTCATGCCATTGGTACCGTTGTCCCAGTTGTAGATGCTGATGTCGATGCTTTCAGTGGCGCGGCCGATGTAAGCAGCAAGTGTATCAGCGATGAAAGCACCCAAGTAGTGGGCATCCACACCGCTGGATTGGCTCAAGTCAGGAATGCGGTTGAAGTAGGCGGTGATTTTGCCGGTCGAGAGCGACTGGGTGCAAAATGGGGCAAGCAGCGTCTTGGCAGTGTCCACGCCATTGATGGAGTAGCCTTGCACATAGTAGACGGCACCCGGATTGAGGCCGCTAATTGAGACGGTGTGGTTCACGGCATTGTTGGCGGTGATGGTGCCACCCGTGAGTGCGGTCGTCGTGCCATACTTGACAAAGGAGCTGCTGCCAGCAATATTGGTGCTCCAGCTGAAGTCGAAGGAGGTGGTCGCGATAGCGGTCTGGGTAGCGGGAACCGTCACGAAAATGGATGCGATATAGATGATGTCATCGCTGTCACGCAACAAGTGCTGGTAACCAGTGGTGCAACCCGATGTAGGTGAGCTACAAAATTGCGAACCGATGCCGGTAAGGTGCACTGCACCAGCTGGGATCACCGTGCCTACGAGCGGGCTCGTATTGGCGATGCGCACCTGGAGCGCTTGACCGCCTGAAAGCACGCTGTAATTCGTATTGCCAGCGAATGTGCCGCCTGCTAGTGCAAATGTGCAGTTGTCAAAGCGCAGCAACTCGCTTTCACGGGTTTCATTGAATTGCGAAGGGGTGAGGAGCTGATAAGCTGGCAGTGGTTGGCTGCCCAAATTGGTAAATGAGGTCACGGGAGTGATCTCAAACAAGTTGTTGTAGCTTGTGAGTGTGCCAGTGGCGAGCACGGAGTCACCTTTTTGCAGCGATGACAAGTTTGAGCCGTAAATGGCTATGCCGCCCGTGCCGTCTTGAACGTAGCGAATGGAGCCGAGTTCGGAACCGTTGGTGACGATGCCTCTGACCGTGACCGTGCTGCCGACGGTGGCGGCCCGAGCGGCGGCCACTGTTTGTGCTTGGAGCTGCCCAGCAAGCGTGATGAAGCAGAGTACTGCTGCGAAGTAGAATTTCTTACACATACCTTACCTATATTACAAATGAGCTACGAAGGTAGGCAAGAATTCTGTGGAGAAATTGAGTTTGGGTGGTTCATGCGAGGTGGAAGGTCCCGAAAGTTGGGACTTGTTGACAAATTCGACTTTTTGTGGGGAGTTTGGGGAGAAAATCGTGTAGTCGGCTTGGCCATTTGTTGCTGCATTCGATCCAAAGGCATGACTTTCATCAGTTTTTTGGTTCAGAGCCACCTTCAAAGCGGTCATTCTTTGCTGAGCGAATTTGAAATTGAGGGTAAGCATGGGTTTTGTATGCGTTTTCCTTTTGCCGCTGGCCGTTGATCAGCCCATCACTTCGCTTCAAACTTTACTTTGGCGTAGATTGCCGCCAACGGGAGATCCACTCCCAATGAGCTGAGGTGGATCACTTGATCCAACCCAAAATAGGTTTGAAATGACCAAAAGCCTGTTTCTTGTCTGCACAGCACATCCACTCGAGGTTCATATTGATCCACGAGCAAGTACTCCATCAAGCTCGGAACCAACATGTAGCGGTGAAACTTGTCCCCACGATCGTAGCCGACACTCGAAGGTGAAAGCACTTCGACCACAACTGTTGCATTCGTATGAAACCCTGTGCCGCGCTTGGAAATCTCAGGCTCACCACAACTCACATGCACATCGGGCATGACCGATGCATCTTCAACCTCGATTTCAAGATTGGAATCTGCCCCAAAAACCGAGTAATTCCTGTTTGTTTGTAAGCGCATTGTGCAATGCAACCCCAACATTCAACCCAATCTTACTGTGATTGTCAGTCCCGCCTGCCATATCATAAATGACTCCATCGTAGTATTCTGCCCTGCCCTCCATTGTTTGCACGTAGGCGGCATACGCTTGGATGGTTACCCTTTCTTTCCCTTCTGTGCCTTTCATGACGGAATTTACAAAGAATATCCAAACGCAAAACCCGCGCAGTTGAGCGTCTCCAATTCAACCTCCAAGGCAGCCCGTCCTTTTTAGCCTTCATTTTGAACCTGTACGTGGAGGATACCCGCAAAAAAATCAAACATTCCAATTCCTTCACAGTTAAAGATTCGTACTTTTGCCCTTATATAGAATTAGTCTAAATAAGAACTGGTGGATGAGTGAGGACTTAAAAACGATAGAGGACATTGCCGCGCAGGATTACGCCTACGGCTTTGTGACTGATATTGAGACTGATACGGCGCCCCGTGGCCTCACCGAGGACACCGTGCGCATGATTTCCGCCAAGAAGAACGAGCCCGAGTGGCTGCTCGAATGGAGACTTCGTGCATTTCGGCACTGGCTTACGATGAAGGAACCGAGTTGGCAAAATGTTCATCATCCGCCGATCAATTACCAAGACATCACCTATTACTCAGCTCCCAAAAACAAGCCCAAGCTCAACAGCTTGGATGAGGTTGATCCTGAGCTGCTTGCCACTTTCAAGAAACTCGGCATTCCGCTTGAGGAACAAAAAGTCTTGGCTGGCGTCGCCGTCGA
>JANPHP010000058.1:0-3085 GCA_031424495.1 Bacteroidota bacterium
ATGGGACAGGGAGGCTGTTGAGTTGGAGGTGTATCTGGACTGAAGATGCCTCCGCTACGTCTTCGACTCGGTCGGCATGACAATGGGGCTTTGTCATTCGATCAAAAGGCAAGCGCGAGCTTGTGGTCACTCGAAATGACAGGTAATTTGGCTTACTGAAAGCGTTCCGGGCAAGCATAATATTTCCCGCAGTTCCCATAGCCCAAAACTAGGAATTCCCAAGATTCGCGGCAAGCATCGCAAGCTAACAAATGTCACAACCCACTCACATTCAAATCTTTGGGATAGGTGATTACAAAGCCCAACTCCAGCTTCTCGGTGGCTTTGGCTGCGAGTTGCAGCTTCCATTCCACCGTGCCGTTTGCGAGTTTGTCTTTGTCTTTATCGGGGTTTTCAGCGGGGGTGAGGGTGCGCACCTCGACCTTGATTTTTTCATCGGTGCTCACAGGGATTTGATCGCGGATGATGATTTCTTCTGCGGTTTCGCGGTGGCTTTCGAGGGTGATGAGGAAGCTGAATTCCTCGGTATGACTGCGGCTGAAAAGTCCCTTTTCATCGCCGAGCCGCTTTTGCAGCTTGCGCCTCACCTTGATGCTCTCGTCGACGCCGAGGTGCAGGCCAAATTTCTCATTGGGGCTGATGGTCGGGAACAGATCGCTGTTGCCGACATAATTGCCGTCGAGAAAGATGCTGATGCGCCCGGGCAGCAGCGGATACTCCGTAATATTGACGACCTCGGCGATGAGGTAGACAAATTCGGAGCGCTTAGGAACCGTGAGGTAGCGGAATTTGTTGTCGAAATTGTCGTCCATGATGAGCAATTTGGCGGTGCTGCCGTCGCCGGGGATGTCGCCCCGCCCTGCGGTGCGAAACACGACCGAAGTGCCTTGCCCGGATTCGACAGTGGCCCTCGCCACGCTAGCGACCGCCACTACAGCCTCTTCCATGGGATATTCAGCAGCCCCAAAGCCGTCCTCGGCGGCCATGCCCTTGGACCGTGAACGCATCATGCCTCCTCCCCCAACTGCTCCGGGGCTCTGTGGAGCATAATTATGCTGCATCGGTGCCACGATCCACGCGTCAAGCGTCGGCGCATTGCCGTCGATCTGCGGGCGTGCCGTCGAGAGCAAGACCTCGACGCCTGCCCAGTCCTCGCCTGTGCGCTGCGTCACGAGACCATAATATCCGATGGCCACCTTTTTGGCGCGCGAATCCACGCGGGCATCGTACATCGGTTCCCAGCTCGCATCCTGCACCAGATAAGCCAATTCAAACTCAAAATCGCCTTCGCCCTTGAGCTCCAGCTCGATGGTCACCGTCTTGCGCACCTTGCTGCGCGCGCCGGCATATTTCTTCAGCTCCGCCTCGATTTGCCGGATGTCGATTTCCGTCTTGCGAATTTTTTGCTCAAAGTCGCGGCGCATGCCGTCGAGGTCGCGCTGCTCGGTTCCGAGGAATCCGAGCACAGCTTTCCAGTCGTCGAGCAGTGGCCGCTGCACGTCGAGGTCCTTAGAAATTTGCTTGGACTTGCCGACGCCGATCTCCTTCAAAAAGCTCTTTTGGTGCTCGATCGTGGCGATCTCGTCGCGCATCGCGGCGATTTGGTCCAGCATCTTGAGTTTCTCATCCTCCAAAGTCTTGAGCGAAGCCTCGGGCACGTCTTTGTATTCCTGCTTGGCGACCTTAAAATCGAGGATGGTAAGGCCTGCGCTGCCCTTGCCGCTGATGCGCAGGCTCTCCTCCAACAAATTGATCGGCAAGTGGGTGATCTGTATCGCCTTGGTGCGGGCGCTCAAGGAGGTGCGGGCAGTGCGCGTCACCATCGCGCGATCGGTGTAAACGGTGACTTTGGAGACGGTGCTTTTGACTTCGTGTGGGGACATGATTTCTTCTTTAGATGGGTGTAATATAGCAAAGGATTCGCATTGTCGGCTGCCGAAAATCCATGCGAAGTGCTGTCCTCAAAACAGGATCATGCCTTTGTGCTTTTTGGCCAAGGCCCTGAGCCGCAATTCGGGAATCGCTGTGCCACGCAAATCGACAAACTCCAGGTTCGGCAAGGAAAATAATTTGTCAGGGATTTCACGGATCGGATTGTGGTCTAAGCGCAGCTTTCTTAGGCTTTTCATTTCCAGCAACTCCATCGGGAACGCTTCCAATCCATTTCCAGTGAGAACCAAGTTCTTGGTCATGCGGTTGTCCAAGATTTCCTGGGGTACCTTACCCAAATTCCAGTCGGCAAAGACAACATATTCATTCCCGCCTTCCATCGAGGTGGAAATCGAAAAGGAGCTCGTGGCAGTATTATTGTAGCGAAGCACAAAACTAAATGGGATTGAAACCCAAACCGGAATTCGCTTTCCATCGGCACTGAGTCCCTGCGAAAACCTCAAATTCATGATCTTGTCAGTGATTGCCTTGGTGAGTAAAGGGTGTGGGTCTAGGCGAACGGTGTATTCGGTTGCCTTGTTGGTGGAATCCAAATGCAGCATGATGAAAACTTCCCCAGAGATACCGGCCTCCTTGGCGAGTGCGGGATAGCCGATTGCTGTGCGCACAGAGTCTAGATTCAATGGCTGAGGCGGAATTCCTCCATACAACCGCCTACCGACATCATTCAATTTCAAGAATTCAGCCTGACTCAAGCCCGGCACGAAGTCAAAGAACTTGGTATCGCTCACGAAGCCTTCGTAATACTTGGCTGTCACCTGCGCTTGCACGTTCAGGGTAAACTGCAATGCAAGCAGCAGGACGAAGCTGCACAATTGAGAAAGTAATTTCATATTCATTTGCCTTGGGGTAATGGGTTCAAAAATAATGGCTGAAACAAAGGAATGCAAATGTGATCGCGCGTCGTTGGGCAATGCACAGCGGCGCACAAGGTTGCATGAAAACAAATTGCCCGAAGGGCAAAACGTGGATAGCCCCGTGTG
The DNA here is from genome assembly GCA_031424495.1 of Bacteroidota bacterium. Lineage (GTDB taxonomy): Bacteria > Bacteroidota > Bacteroidia > J057 > JADKCL01 > JADKCL01. The sequence goes on from JANPHP010000058.1 coordinate 2,934, forward strand.
GGCCCGCTTCCGGGTCCACGCGGGGGTAGACGGCAAAAAACACCACGCACCCGCCGCAGGCGGGGTGCCACTAAAAGGCCCAATGAACCGACTGCTGCAACGCGCGCCGACATAGTGCAAGCCCTTCGGGCTTGTTGATGGGGGGATGCACT
>JANPHP010000059.1:0-12496 GCA_031424495.1 Bacteroidota bacterium
CCCCTGTTTTTGCCAAACATTCACCATAAGTTCTCCTCAAGAAAAAAAGACGACGTACCGATTTAAGAAAGGAGGAAAACTTTATTTGCTTCTCATGGATCATCTTAACTTGATGACATTGCGCTGCCGCATCCGGCTACCGAAAGTCGGCCCCTCTGGGGCGAAAAAGTGCCACTTGTAAGGTGCTCATTTTCAGAAGCTATAGGATTAGTTATATAGTAGCACGCAGAGGGCGCAGAGTCTGGGCTGCTGGTGATCACGCCACCGAGACCAATTCTTGCTTGCCTTCAAATTTGCGGAGGGCGTGTGCACGCTCGGGGTAGATCGACCGCAGGGGATTGTAAAGCGGGTTTGGGATGGACAAGACCACTCCCTGACCTTCTGCTCCAAAATTTGTGGGGCTGAAATTGGGACTTGCGTTTACAAATTGCGCTCCATTGCTCAAGTGAAAGCTCAAGGCCCGGTCAAAGAGCTCGCCTTCTTTTACTTTTTGCAAATAGGTCTCGCAATCCATGTCGTGCATGTAGGCGGGAAAGTTGACCAAGCGCGAGCTACCGACAATGCAGGAAAAATTGTCTTGAAACGCGGACTGCATTTGCATTCCCATCAGTTTCTTTCCGAGTTTCAGGTTTTGGTATTCAGGATCGACGAATACACCCAATCCGTAGAGCGAATCCCCAAACCAAGTATCCTGATCAAATCTGAAGGTGTCTAGGCAATCCCCCTGTGTATGTGCTTGACTGTACATGGCATACGGTACGACGCGTGAGAGACAACCGCCCACAATCTTGCCTTGCAACAAACAGACGATTTGACCTTTTGGATAGAGCTTCGCAAGGTGGTCGATGACCTCCAAGCTGACCATGGATGCTTGCTGGTCTGCAAAACAAAGCTCCATCAATGCTTTGAGGCCGACAGCATGATGGGGCTGGTACAATTCAAAGCTGAGTTCTTGCGCCGGGGTTTTCATGGGCACCTAGTTTTCGTTTTGCGACGATCATGCTACGGAGACCAATTCTTCCTTGCCTTCAAACTCGCGGAGGGCGTGTGCACGCACTGGATAGATCGGCAATTTGGGATCGAAATTGGGATTGGGGATCTGCAATATGACGCCGTAACCGGCAGATGCGATGTCGTCTTCGCAGAAATTGGGGCTCACGTTCACAAACTCCATTCCGTTGCGAAAGTGGAAACTCAATACGGCATCGTTGAGTTCGCGGGCTTTGACTTTGTGGGCATAGGTCTCGCAATCCATCTCATGCATGACTGCTGGAAAGTTCACGACCCTGCAGATGCCCATCATGCACCTGAAATTGTCTTCAAATGTATTTTTGATGAGCAGCTCCACAATTTGCTTGCCGATGCGGAGGTTTTGGTAGCGTGGATCCACAAAAACATCGAGACCATAGACGGCATCACCTTTTACCGTATCGGGCACAAAAAGGTCTTTGTTGATGCAATTTTCTTGGGTGTGGGCCTGTGCATAGCGATCAAAAGGTACGATGCGCGCTAGATTGGCCCCGATCACCTCACCATTGAGCAGGCAAACGATTTGACCACGAGGGTAAAGGGCAGACAACATTGCGAGCTCTTCCTCATCGGCGCAAGCGTCCTCGCCGATGTCGGCAAAACTCGCTTGCATGATGGTCTTCAATCCTGGATAATGGTGGGGTTGGTACAATTCAAAACTGAGTTCTGGGGCCGGGGTATTCATCGTCTAAACTTTTTGGGTGGTTCTTAACAAAGTCATCACTGGGTGATGATTTCGATTCGAAGATAGGGCAGGGGCGAAGGGGATGAAGACGAGAATTTGTGAAGTGTCGATTTGGGTTAGTGAATCGTGGAAATGGTAATTGTTGGGATGATGTATGGCTTGATTCATTTTGGGAAATGCTTATTGGCTACTTGATTAGTATATACGGGTTTGTCATTTCGACCGAAGTGATCGAGGGAGCGAAGCGAGCCGATCACGTAGCGGAGAAATCTAGCGCTGCCAGATACACCTCCTGCTTTAAAGCTCCTATTTGAAACTTCCACCATGAGCGCCGCATCAGAAGGGCCATTTAATAGGAGGTGTATCGAAAGGCGCTATCCCGCACCATGTACGGGACGCTACGTTTTTTGGAATTTGCTGCGGCTCTTACAGAGCCTTGCAAATTCCAAAAAACTCCGGTCGAAATGACAATCGATTTGGCTTTCCTGTAAAGTCCCCGACAAGCATATTTTAGAAAATATACCCGAGCGCAATCCATTGACTATCAGAAGCCACCACCCGTTTCCCGCTCAAATATAGAGCAAGGCCAATCCTTGGTCGGGCAGGTATAGGATGTACAAGCTGTACATGCACCATGCATCCGCCTGGGCTGCGCCGATGATGTCGTGAAAATATTGATTGGTCATGATAAACGCATCGCCGGTTTGTGGTCGATAGTCGTGGTAGGCTGCGCCTGCTACGGCATCGTCTGAAAATTGCCAGCCATTTGCCAGACGGTACTGATCGTCTGCGGGCACATATTTGCGGTCGTAGGTGCGCAATGTAGCCTCGCCGCGATCGGCTTCCAACATTAAGAGTACCGAAAGCTGAACATAATTATTGCCTTGCAGGATGGTCGGCAAGACAAAATCTGATTTCACGACGCTGTCCAGTTGCAAGTCGTCGACATGCAAGATGCTGTCGTGTGGCACGATGGCATTGATCCTAAAATCACCGAGCGTATAGGGAAGATTGCGCACTGGATCGAGCATGGCCTCCACCCGAATGCCACGGGCAGCAAGCATGGCAACGATTTTTTCAGTAATCGGGTTTCCCAAGTTTGCAATGCTTGCATCCAGGTCATGCGGGGCAAAATACTCCTCCATGCTGAGGTAGTTTTCAAATGCCTTGCCCCAACACGGCGGATAGGGTTCCAATTCAAATGTAAAAGGCGTCTGCCGCAGTCGATCCAGTGTATGCTGCCGATCGGCTTCTGAAAGCAAGCTTTCAGGCGGTAACTGCACCAAGCCAAACTGTCCATCGAGGAGCTGATCGAGCGTGGTAGCCATCTGTGATTCGGTTGCGATCATATTGCGCTTGTGGATTGGTAGTGGGGATTATACTGAATGACCAATGCGCCATAACCCGCTGATTCCAAGTCTGCTGGGTAATATGCGGTTATGGCCTGGGTGGGCAACATTTGGTTTGCGCAATTGTAGCTCAGCGATGGATCGTGCAATTCGCCAGCAACGACCTTTTGCAAATAGGTCTCAATGCTCATTTCTGTTTGCAATTTGCCGTAACCCGACACGCGCGACACACCGATGAATGCGCGCAGGTTGTTGCGCACAAGCGTCTGCGTGAGCTGCGCATTGAGCAATTTGCCGATGCCCATGCGTTTGTGGGTGCTTTTCACGAGGATTTCCAGCGCAAACAGGCTGTCGCCATCGACGCCATATCCTTCAAAGCGGTCGGGATTGTAAATGTCGGCCATCTTTTGTGGCTGACTGAATTGCGCAAACCTGCAATGCAGACTCAAAATGAGGCCTACAATTTCGTCGCCCAAACAAGCGACGAGTTGACCTTCTGGGTAGGAAAGCCGCAGGCTTTCCATGTCCTCAAACGTAGCAAAGTTGTCGTCGATGCCTGCGTAGCAGTCTGCAAAGACAGCAATCACACCGTCATAATCTTGCGGACCATACAACCTGATATCGATCGCAGATGCATCCAATTTCGCCTGTGGCGCTATCGGGTGAGAGATGTTGGTGCTATCCATTGTGGTGCATTGTGGCAGCCATGGCTGCGTGATAGGGGCACTTGCTGGCAGGCTTTTCGGTATTCAGATCGGGGGTGTGAAATTGGATCCACTCCAGCATCTGCGGATTGTCGGCTTCGCAGGCCATGGCAGGCGAGACGGCCTGCCCGTCATAGGGGAGGATGCGGCTGCGCAATCCTTGGCGCACCGTGTCGTGCTGCGCAAGCGGCACGAGTTCATCAAATCCGTCTGTGCGTTGGATGATGAGCGAGTATTGACCGGTGGCATTTCTGCTCTTACGGTGTGCGTTGTTGGGGGAATTCAGGTTGAAAAACCAAGGCATTCCCATAAAACTAAATGACCAACCAGGGATGGATGGGTCCTCGGGCATGCCCTCCATCCAAGGTTCAGGATCATAAGCCCGCAAGTGGGACAGAAATTCCCACAAAAAAGCATCGTCGGTGTCCCAAGTGGGGGATTGGATGTCGAATGACAGCACAAAGACGCGGTAGATATCAGGCTCCTTTTCGATTTCAGCGTAGGCTTGCATGGCAGCGCAGGCTTGTGCCCAGAGGGCGGCGCGGTCGGCATAATCCTCTACAAATGCGAGGTGCAAGGTGTTTTTGATGATGACGTTCTTGGCAAAATAGCACGGAAAGTCAGACCGGCTGATGGCAGCGATCAGGCTGTCAAAACATCCCTGCGCAAAGGGCGATACGCTGTCTTTGGCAAGGATAAAATCGTCGTGGCGGTACAGTGTGGGACTCATGTGGTGGATCTTTTGGCGCAGGTGGAATGATGCGGTATTCCCACCTGCGCCCGCAAGGTCGCGCAATCGCGGATGAGGGGAGCATGGAAGTTTGTGAAATGGCGAAATGAGTTTATGAAACGGGCTGTTCGTTATTCGAAACCAGACTGGTAATTGGCGCCATTGGATTCTTCGAAAAGGAAGGTCGCTAGATGAAAACCGCAAAGTTCGCGGAGGTCGCAGAGTCGGTATTGCTCTCCGCGCTCTCGGGGGACTTTGCAGTTCTAGTGATCAGGAATACATTTTGAGCCCGCAAATCAATCGATCATGCGCACTTCTGTGCGGCGGTTTTTGGCTTTGCCTTGCTCGGTGCCATTGCTAGCGACGGGCTTGGTCTCGCCATAGCCGACCGTGGTGATGCGTGCGCCGGCGATGCCTTTTTGGGTGAGGTAGGTGCGTACGGCGGCGGCGCGGTCCTTGGAGAGTTGCAGGTTAGTCTCTGGGCTGCCATCGCTGTCGGTATGGCCTGCGAGCTCGATCTTAGCGTCTGCTTTGCGTTGCAATGCCGCGACGAGGTCGTTGAGCACGGCATAAGATTCTGGGCGAATGGTGGCCTTGCCGGTCTCGTAATGCACGTCGAGCTCAAAGACTTCATTGGCCTCGCTCTCCATTTGCACGGTGAGCGTAGCCTCAGCAAAGCCTTTGCCGGCGGGTACCTCGATCGTGGAAGATTCCTTCTCGTCGAGGAAACCTTGGTATTTGATTTTGTAGACATCGCCCTTGGGCAACAGGATGTCAAATTTGCCAGCGGCATCGGTCTTCCGCTGCACACTCTTGCCCGTATTGGTGCTCTCAAAAAAGATAGGTTCGTCGGCAGTAGCCTTGCCTTCAAAATCGCTCACCACCACATGTAACAGGGCCTTGGTCTCGGTCGGTTTGAGCACTACAGGTTCCTGCGCAAAAAGAGAAGCGAAGGGGAGGAGCAAGAAAAATGAAAGTAAAATGCGATTCATAAAGCGTTAGCTGTTTTGTTTTGCAGAATGCAGCAGCTTGCAAAAGATACGGCTAATTCTTCAGAAAGATTTTGTTGCTGCCGGCCGTCATCGCAGACTGTTGAAGCGCTGGGCAGTCTGATCGCCCAAATTGGCAGGATTCTTTTATCTTTGTCTTATGCAGTTTGCGGATATCAAGAATGACATCGCTTTTCACAAGGTCTTCGGCAACGAAAACCGCAAGGAGGTGTTGATCTCATTTTTGAATGCCGTTTTGGACTTTGAGGGTGATCAGCGGATTGCCACTGTACAAATTCTCAATCCCTATCAATTGCCCAAACTGAATACGGGACGGGTCACGATCGTCGATGTAAAGGCCACAGACCAAGTCGGGAGGCAATTCATCGTCGAAATGCAAGTGGCTGACCGGGACGGATTTTCCAAGCGTGTCTTGTACTATACCGCAAAAAGTTACAGCGATCAGATCAATCGCAGTGATTTTTACCGCAAACTCAAGCCTGCAATTTTTGTGGGCATTTTGAATTTTGAACATACGCAAAACCCCAATTACCTGAGCCGCCATCGCATTCAGGACATTGACACGGGCGAGGTCACGATCAAAGATGTCGAGTTCAATTTCATTGAATTGCCCAAGTTCAACAAGACTGAAAAGGAACTGAATACCCTTACAGAAAAATGGGTTTACTTCATCAAAAACGCTGAAAACCTAGACATGATCCCCGATGATGTCGACGACAGCGGTCTTCAAAGCGCCTATCAAGAAGCCAATCAGATGCGCTGGTCCAAGGAAGAAATGGACGCTTATGATTATGCATTCATGCGCGAGGAGGATGCGCGGGCCGAGGAGGATTTCAGGACCAAGGTGAAAATCGGCAAGGCGCTGGAGGAAAATGCTAAACTTACTTTCAAAATCATTGCAGGTCAGATGAAGGCGGCAGGCGAGCCTTCTGAAAAGATTCAGCTCTACACCGGCCTCCACGCGGCTGAAATCGCGGCATTGTAAGCAATTCACGCCTGCTTCAAAATTCTGACTAAATTCAAGCCCTCAATAAAAACGGGTGATGAAGCGTATCCTGATAATTGTATCGATGATCGGCCTGCTAGCCATGTCGGCTGCCGCGCAGGGCGGAAATTGGAAGGCTGAGGCCCGAAAATTTCAAGCTGAGCTCAACCGCCAATACCGCGACGCCAAGGAGTCGCCGCTCGACAGCTTGGACCGCATTCACTTCAAACGCCATCGATTTTACCCCTTGCGGAGCAAGTATTGCGTCGCGGCAACCTGCATTCCCACGCCGGGCATGCCCGAGTTTGAGATGCCGACCGTGAGCGGCAAGACCAAAACCTTTGTGCAGGTCTGCTTAATCACTTTTACGATCGATGGCCATTCAGATACCCTAGCAGCCTACCGCAATCTCAAGATCGCAGAGCAGGCTCAATACAAGGATTATTTGTTCATTCCCTTCAAAGATTACAGCTCGGGCTTCAAGTCCTACGGTGGAGGCCGCTACATCGATTGGATCATGCCTGCAGATTCATTGGTTGAAATCAAGCACGTGCGCCTCGATTTCAACCAATGTTACAATCCCTATTGTGCTTACAGTACAGGTTGGAACTGCCCCATTCCCCCGCAAGAAAACTACGTGCAAACCTACATCCATGCAGGAGTGAGAAGGTGGAAACACCAACACTAATTAATATTGGACAATGGGTTGCCGGTTCATTTTCAATTGACTGTGAAACCCAGCTCAACGAGTCATTCCCAATTGCCTACAGCGATCCCGATGCGGTTTGCTGCGCTGAACCCGATGCAGGTTTCCTAGCTCCCAATTCCTAATTCCTCATCATCAATCTTGCTCTCCAAATACTTTTTGGAGGAGGTCACTGATGCGGTAATTGACGTCGGTGCGGATCTTGAGTTCTTCCTCGGCGATGAGTTTGAAGAGGCCGTCTAGGGCTTTGGTGGTGGTGTGGTCGGCGAGGTCGGTATTGACCGGTGTGGATGAAATGATGTTGTAGTAGCCGCTGACGGTGTTCCAGGCATTTTGCGCGCCGACTTGGTCGAGGGAGGTTTGGATCTGCGGCTTGAAGGCCGTCTTGAGATCGGTATAGGTTTTGGACTTGAGGTAGCTCGTGGCCGCGCTGTCTGCGCCCATGAGGATGCTGAGTCCATCGTCGATGGTCATGGTATTGATGGCGTTGAGGAAGATCGGCTTCGCCTCATCGGCAGCACCTTCCGCTGCGCGGTTCAGCTTCAAGATCAGCGCGTCGACTGCCGTCTGCCCCACAGGCTGACCCAAGACGTGGAAGTTGGAGAGTGCATCTGCGACATATTGCACATCTGAGGGAAAAGGAATCTTGACCTTGGGATTTTGGTAGTAGCCGTCGGTGGCGTTCAGTTTGGTGGAGCTTGTGTCGGTACCGACCGTGAGCGCCTCTTTCAATCCGGCGACGATTTCCTCATCAGAAAGGGCGATTTGCGTTTGATCACAAGCCATCAACCCCATTACCAAGGGCAACAAAACCAGCAAGATTCTCAGTTTCATGGTGCAATAATTTGGATGAAGATAAGGAAAGGCCCGCACAATTTCAGGAGCTACAGCTGTCTACTCCAAAATTCATACCAACAATGGACTTATTGCGTGAGTATCTCCGCAACCGCCACCTTTACCACGATCGATTTGCTCTTGCGTGGCCCGCGACGTTTGGTGCGGAAATCTATGGTTTCGCCTGGATCTAGGCTCTCAAAAACCTTTTCGGCGGCGGAGTCCAAGGTCACGCCTGCCTCATCATGCCAATAGATCATGAGCTCCACATTTTTGTAGGCCGTGCTACCCGCTTTGTTGCGGAGTGTGCCTTCGATCACCGATTCACCAAAGAGGTTTTTCTTGGGGTCTATGACGACCTCTACAAAAGACGCTGGCGACATGCGCTCTTGACGCACTGCCTCTTGCCGGGCTTTCATGTCACGGTCCACAGCGTCCATCGTGTCGGTGGATGCACCTTCTGCATCATCCGCATTGCCCGCTCCACCGCTTTTGCCATAAAAGAAAAGGAAATAGGCCCCTACAAGCAGCACAAGCAAGCCAAGGGCGATGAATAGTTTTCTTTGGTTCATGTTTCAAAAATAGCAGGTGATTTTGAATCTACCCTTGCTGCTACGGCTGATTTGTGAAATGGATACAGCCCGCCATTCGCCCAAGCCTAGCCCTCGCTGCCGCTGAATCCCGTGTCTTGCTGCCGCCTAATGCAGGAATAGGTCAAGCAAACAGGTAGATCTGCTTGCAAAAATGCCCATTCTGCTCAAATTAGGGCCATGTCTACAAAAGGTAAACACGATATGTGCGTTGGGTAGATATGCTATATACCTCAGGTAGATAGCATATCTGCTCCAGGTCGATATGATATCTCCTCCGGGTAGGTATGGTGTTTACAAAAGGTAAACACGGTGTTTACAAAAAGCAAACACGGTGTTTACAAAAGGTAAACACGATATGTGTCTCAGGTAGATATGCTATATACCCCAGGTAGATATCATATCTGCTCCGGGTATATAGCATATCTACCGCATGCAGTTATGGTATCTGCTCCAGGTAGATATCATGTTTACAAAAGGTAAACATGGGTTCTCTTTTTGGATCAAAGCGGTTTCAGATGGGTAAAATCATGCTCGCCAGCCCCAGCAGCAGGGTGAATCCCAAAATATCTGTGAGGGCGGTCATGAGGATGGAGGATGCTACGGCGGGGTCCACATTGATGCGGTTGAGGAAGAGGGGGATGGCCGAGCCTGCAAATGCGCCGATGAGCAGGTTGCCGACCATGGCCATGAAGACGACCAATCCCAGCAGTGGATTGCCGCCCAATAGGAAGGCGGCCACGCCGGTGATCGTGCCCAGCAGCAGCCCGTTGACCATGCCCACGATCAATTCCTTCAAGATCACCTTGAAATTTTGGCTCGCATTCACCCGGTCGGTCGAGATCCTGCGGATCGTAACCGCAAGTGCTTGCGTGGCGCTGTTGCCAGCGACACCTGCCACGATGGGCATAAAACTCGCGATGATTACGATCTTGTCGATCGTGTCTGAGAATGTATTGATCACCAAGCCCGCCATGAAGGCCGTGATGAGATTCACCATGAGCCAAGGCAAGCGGCTTTTCACGGCATTGCTCCATCCGCCACTCAATTCTTCATCTTCAGACACACCCGCGATCCGCAAGATGTCCTCGGTGCTTTCATCCTCCAAGACGTCCATCACGTCGTCAAAGGTGATGCGGCCGAGCAATCTGCCTTCGGAATCGACGACCGGTATCGCAGCCAGATTGTACTTGGAAATCATGCGTGCGACCTCTTCTTGATCGGTGTCGACATGCACCTTCACGCAATTTTCATCGATGAGTTCGCGCACCTTGACCCAAGGCTTGGCGCGAATAAGGTCGTTGATGGAGACCGTGCCGAGCAAGACATCGTTGTCGTCGACGACATAGATGACGTAGAAGTCCTCCATTTCGTCTGAAATGCGGAGTACTTCCTCCATGGCTTCCCTTTTGGAGAAGTCATCGGGGACTTTGAGCAGCTCAGGCGTCATGAGGCCACCGGCGGTCTCCTCATCATAAGTCATGAGCTGCTCGATCTGCTTGGTGTCTTCCTCTTGCAGCCTCGCCATGATGAGCCTCAGGTCCTTGAGCGGTATCTGGGCGAGCAAGTCGGCAGCATCGTCGGGATCAAGCTCCTCGATGATTTTGGCAGCTTGACTGGGCGTGAGTTGCATGAGCAGTTCCTCAGGACGCGACTCTTCGTCCATCTCCACGATGGCTTCAGAGGCAGTCTCGACAGGCAGCAGGCGGATGATGCGCTTGCGGGTCTCAGGACTCACGTCTTCGAGCACCTTGGCGATGTCTGAGGGGTGTAGGTGCTTGAGCAATGGCTTGGCCTGCTCAAATGAGCTCGCCAGAAATTGCTTTACCTTTTCTACGTTGAAGGTCGAATCAGACATCGTAACAAAGCTAGTCAAGTGTGTCTGCAAAAGGAAATGTAATTGGCAGGGATTGCGCCAATATCGAGGAGATCATCCCTCTTTTTCTACCCTTGGGTGAATGGATATATTTCCTAACTTGCGAAGCTTTTTTGCACTTGGGTGCACTTTTTGACTTGGATGGCTCATACCTGAATGGAACACAACGTAAAGTTTGGCCTCGCAAAGCTCTGGCGCTGGAAGATTTGGATTCTTGTGGCTTGCGTAGCTTCGGCAGTGATATCATTTTTGATGTCGCAGCAAATGCCTGATGAATACAAGAGCACTGCAGCATTTGTGCCGCCGTCGATCACTTCCTTGAGTACGATGGTATTTGCAAATGGCATCGCTTACAAAGGTTTTTATGCTGCCGACGAAGAGGATATCGACCGTACGGTGGCCTATCTCGAGTCGCCGCAGGTGATGGACAGCCTCGACAAAAAATTCAATTTGTACGGTCATTTTGGCATCGATCGCAGCAGTGCAGATGCCGTGCGCAAGTTTGAAGCTGCATTCAAAGGCATCATGAAGGTGAGTTTTACCAGCAATAGCGTCGTCTCGATTGAGTGCTGGGATACGGATCCAAAATTTGCCAAGGACCTTGCAGATGCAGCATTGGAGATTGCCGATGAATTTTTTGAGCGCATTTCCTCCCGCAAAATTGGTTTGGCAGCGACCATTGCGCAATTGGAAGAGGTCGATGCAGAGCGTAAATTGATCAATGATTCGCTTTCGGTCTTGCGCACCAAGTACAATATCTACCACATCGACGATGCTGGCGCTGCCGTTTCCGAGATCTTGGCCCAAAAGATGCGCACCGAGCCCATGTTCAATGCCAATTATGACAATGCCAAATCCATGGAGCTTTACATCTATTCCTTGGAATTGCGCTACCAAGACTTGCGCCGCGAGCAGATGTCGCGTGAGCTGAACTTGAAGCAATATCCGAGCCTCATGTGGGTTACGGAATATCCATCGATCGCTGGGTACAAAGACCGCCCCAAACGCAGCATCTTGGTGATCCTTGCGATCATGGCCACCTTTGTCTTCTCGAGCTTTCTGGCCTTGGCGCTGGACCGCAGCAAGCCACCCGTAGCGGAGGCTTGATCGCTGTTGACTAGGTTCCAAATACAAATCGCCATCTCCCAGGAGATGGCGATTTGCGTTTAGGGGAGTGTTATGCATTGCATGGGGGATTTTCAGCGCTCCTCATCGGCCTACTGAATTGTGCGTGTTGGCGTGCTGGGCGTTTGTTGAAATCACCTTGATTTCGCGGGTTTGCTAATGGTGGTGCCTGTATGGACCCCACTTGCAAGCGTTGCTCTATGCTTGCGCCCTTGCAGGGCTACTGGGTTGTGTATTTGGCTTCACGCGTAGGGCTTTGCCCTACGCTGACTGCTTACGCCCCTTCAGGGCTTGGGTTGCTTATTTTGCTTTTATGCGTAGGGCTTTGGCCTACGCTGACTGCTTGCGCCCCTTCAGGGCTTCTGGGTTGTGTATTTGGCATCACGCATAGGGCTTTGCCCTACGCTGATGGCTTGTGTCCGCCGAGGCGGACTATTGGGCTGGACAATGATGCAATATGAGCTATGCTCGCAAGTGGGGCAGCAGATGAATGGGCAAGCGTTTGGCGCGCCATGGAGGCAGCTAGGCGTGTGGACTTATTGCAGCCTGAAAAACAAGCGCCGCCATGCGTTTTCAGCCGATGAGCTTGATTGCCAAGATCACTAGCCCTACGAGAAACATGAAAATGGAGATTTTATTGATGGTGTGCATGGCTTTGAGGTTAAAACCATTGCTGCCATTGGCAGGCTCGGCCTGCTTTTTGAAGGTGAGATAGGACAATACTTTGCGCAGGATTTCCATATACTTTCTTGATTGATGCAAAGATAATATAAACTTGTGTAAGCCTGTTTTGGTTTCTTTTGCGATGTGGGTCAAGGCAATTTGCACCGCAGGATTGCCCAAAAAAGAATCGGCTCCGAGCATGCTCGGAGC
>JANPHP010000060.1:0-6215 GCA_031424495.1 Bacteroidota bacterium
ATCGCCGAGGCGCACTCCGTCAGGGCTAGGATTGAGTTTCATATTTTGAACCGCAAATTTTCCAGCCTCAAAGGAAATCTTGAAGAGGCCATCTTGCACAGCGAGCGACTCCTCGCCCTTTTTGATGAAAATCCAGTACTCAAGGAGGAGCTCATACGCCTCTATTTTGCCGAGCTCGCCAATGTCTGCACCTACCTCCTCAGGCTAGGGCGCATTCCAGATGCTTTTGCCAAAATGGATGAATTCCGACAATTTCGGTTGACCTATCCCAAGGCAAGGGTCGACTTTTTCCAACTATACTATGTCATGCTGATTGCGGCTGCTGTGCATACAGGGCAACCTGAGCGCGCATTGGCATTGGAAATGGAGATGGAAGAGGAATGGACGGCAGTTGAAGGCAAGATTCCAAAAGCCCATGAAATGTGGCTGCGTTACCTGCTCGCCTACGCACATTTCATGTCAGACAAGCACAAAACGGCACTGCGGTGGGTAAATAAGTTGCTCGCAGAGCCGCGCAGCGACCTGCGCATCGACATCCAGGCAAATGCGAGACTGCTCAACCTCATGATCCACTACAACCTAGGCAACTACACCGTCGTGGAGTCAGAGGTCGTGAGCGCCAAGCGCTTCATGGAAAAATACGACCAACTTCAAGAATATGAAAAGCAAGCCCTGCGTTGCCTCAAGGCGCTTGCGATAGCCGCCAATGGCCCCAATGCAAAATCGGTTACCGCCAGTTGGCACGCCAAGCTCTTCAATTTGGAGACCCAATCGACATCGCCTGCGACGCGCATGCTGGACATCGTGGAGTGGTTGCATGGCATGGTCGCACAGCGTAGCATGGCAGACCTGCGCAAAGCAAACACTTCACAGGGCTATCGCGCTGCATTTCCTGAACCGCTCGTCTGAATATGCTGTGGCTATAAAAGGAATTGGCACAGCAAATCTGTGCCAAAAATCTCCTTTTAAACCCAATTTTGGCCGCTCTCATGGTGCCAGGTTGGAAGGCGCTGAGCGCCTATTGAGTACCAAATTGGGGAGTACAAAGACCGTTCTCAAACCTGAAATTGACGATTGTTGTGTTGCTGTGGGTTGGATTTGATCAAAATATTCACATAGTCATCTGATTTTGATCTGGTTGTGAAATATTTTGATTTGGGAAATAAGCCAATTCTAGGCACGCAAAATTCCCTGCAATCCGCCTCCCAAACTGGTCGGCCGATCGCAAGGAATTTGAGGAACAATTGCGCGTCCTTTGGCTCAGCCAACGCAAATAGCAGGACTAAAGCTTGTCTTCAAGCGCGGCCAAGATGCAAAATCCGCCGTACTCGATCATGTAAATAGATGGAGAAGTGCCTGATTGATAAGTGAGTGTGATGTTGCCGGCATTGTAGGCTTGCCTTGCTTGGCCTTGCGTGAGATCCCAATATTCGGCAGCGATCTTGAGCAAACGATTTACGTCGCGTGGATTGATCGTCGTCTCAGAAATAGTGGAATGTCGCATTGCTTGCAATGGCGAGACCGCAATGCCTGGCGTCGCTAAGCAAGCCGACAAAGCGCAGATAAAAAGGAGTCTTTTCATAACCATTTTGGATTTAGATATCGTCCAAAATCGAAAAATCTATCGACCTGGGCAATAGCTATACGGCATGAAAGTGCTTAATCGTTTGCAAATCAGTGGGCTGTGAGCGAATTATCATTTGCCTCGGAAAAGGCACGCTGGCGATGCGATGCCTTTCACAAAGAAGTCTTATCGCACAAATGACTCTATGATTGCGACCGCTGAGTGATCTTCTAGGGCATAATTCAATGCGATCTTGCATTTGGCTGCAAAATTCATGTCCCATGTATAGGTCCGACGCCCTTTGGAAGCCACCAATTTTGTAGGGCGACCAAATTGTTTGGACAACTGCTTTAACAAATGCTCAAAATCCTTTTGACCACTGGATTTTGCGGTGGCACGTGTAAGTAAGCCCCTGGTGAATTGAAGCTGCATTTGGATCGACTTGGCTTTGCCAGCAGACGCATTTGCGATCTTGATGAGCGTATTGCCGACCGTAGGACATGGCTTGAGGACATCAAATTCGCCAGGCACGATCTGGCCCGGCATCGGGAAATGCTTGAAATGAACGTTGTTGGCAACGGTGCATGAATCCAAAAACACCGGAGGCCCTTGTGCAATCACTTGGGTCGGTTCCAAACTGGTCAAAATGGCAAATAGGCTGCCCGCCAACAGGATTTTCATCAATCGCATCATGGGACAAAAGTAATAAAGTATCGGGAAAGGATTGAGCTTCCCAAAACTTCGCCACAAAATCATCTTGGGCCACAGTGTCATGCGCAAGACTTTTTCGCTAGGCTTTTTTTGCTCAATTTCGCTGAACGTAGCTTTCACCAAAGCGACGTGGGAGTGTTGAGAAAAAATGGAATACATGAAACATGGCTTAGGATTGCTTGCAGGCTTGCTGATGGGGGGTTTGGCAGCTACACTGCCGGCGCAACATGTCGAGGCGCAGGGAGCTACAGAGGGTGCAACAACAACCGAGTCTGGGGCGATGCACATGAAATTTGCGCAAGGGAGTCGGCCGGGTGCGGATCGTGTCGCTGCAGTAATTGCTGCGAAATTTGGCGCGAAAGCTGCCGACGCCTTTCAGCCGCTGCGGCAGTCACAAGACGGCCTTGGACAAACTCACCTGCGGTTTCAGCAATTGCATGAGGGCTATCCGGTTTTTGGCGCAATACAAAATGTACATCTCCAAAATGGGGAAATTTGTGCCCTCAATGGTCATTTTTACCCCGATTTGCCTGCTGGACAATTGCTGATCACCGAGGAGGCCGCCGTGACGCTAGCCATTAGCTCAAGCGGTGCCGGCCGGCTCATCGGGCAGTCACCTGCGCAGGATGCCTACCTGCGGCGCCTTACTGGCAAGGCTGATGCAACTTGGAAACCAAGTTGTGAATTGATGTATGCACCCAACCAAGTACCCTCGCTGAGTGGCAGCCACCGCTTGGCTTGGAAAGTAGACGTTTACAGCATCGAACCACTTTTTCGCGCCGACATCTATATCGACGCTGCGACTGGTCAGCAGATTTGGCGCAATGAGCGATTGCACACTGCCGATGCCAATGGCACCGGGCATACAAAATTCAGTGGTCAGCAGGCGATTGTGACCGATGACAGCGCAGGTACCTATTATCGATTGCGGGAAACGGGGCGCGCATTGGGCGTCGAGACTTATGACATGCTCAATCAAACCGATTATTTTGCTGCAGTCGACATCACGCAAAGCGACAATGATTGGGACACCTTTCCGACATTGACCAAAAGAGCAGGACTCGACGCCCATTGGGGTGCCGAGATGACCTATGACTACTTTTTGCAGCACTTCAACTTGGATAGCTACGACGACCTGAGCTCCAAGCTCATCAGTTTCGTGCATTATGACAATGGTTATTCCAATGCCTACTGGAATGGGCAATTCATGACCTATGGCGATGGGGGGGGCAACAACAATCCTTTCCCAGGTCTCGACGTGTGCGGCCATGAATTCACGCATGGCGTCACCGAATATGCAGCAGGCTTGATCTACCAAAATGAACCCGGTGCCTTGAATGAATCGTTCAGTGATATTTTTGGGAATTCGATCGAGTTTTGGTCGCGTCCCAATGATGCTAGCTGGGGCATTGGCGACGACATTGGGGCTTTCAGGAGCATGGCTGCACCTAAAACCTTTTTTAATCCCGACACCTACCTCGGGGACTTTTGGAATTCTGGAGGCAGTGACAATGGTGGTGTCCATACCAATAGTGGCGTGCAAAACTATTGGTATTATTTGCTGACGGATGGAGGAAGTGGGGTCAATGACAACGGAGACAGCTACCTGGTGCATGGATTGGGCCTTGATACCGCTGCCATGATCGCCTACCGCAACCTGAACGTTTACCTCACGCCAACCGATGGTTATAAAGAAGCACGTTATTTCGCCATTCAGAGTGCCATCGATCTATTTGGTGAATGCTCTCCGCAAATGATAGAGACGATGAATGCCTGGTACGCTGTCGGGGTAGGCAATGCCTACACCGGCGTGCTGAATGCTGGTTTTTATACGCCAGACTCCAATACCTGCCAAGTCCCAGCATCCGTTCAATTTCAAAACGGATCTACATCCGCCTTGAATTTTCTTTGGGATTTTGGAGATGGGAATACCAGCAATGCTGAAAATCCCCTGCATCAATATGCAGCAGCCGGCACGTACACGGTTACGCTGATTGCCTATGGCTGCAATGGTAGCACAGACACGCTCGTATTTCCCAATCGGGTGAATATCGATCCTATGCAACCTTGCGTAGTGAACATGCCGACGACCGGCAACTCAGTTCAAAATGGTTGTGAGGGCTTTTTGTATGATTCTGGCGGGGCTAGCAATTATCTCCCCAACATCAATAGCAGTGTCACGATCGACCCGCTCGGCAACCAACAGATCACCTTGGTATTTACCAGCTTTGATTTTGCGGCAGGCGACCGCATTACGATCTATGACGGTACCAGCACACAAAGTCCACAACTCGGCCTTTTTGCGGGAAATACATTGCCGCCTGCCGTCACCTCGACCAGTGGGGCGCTCACCATCTACGAATCAACCAACGGTTCCAATAACCGCGCTGGATTTCAAGCGAACTGGAGCTGCTTTGTAGGCTCAAGCGAAGCGTTGACAGTTGGAAATTGTGAAGTATTCCCTAATCCGACGAGTGGTAAGGTACAGTTGCGCTGGGAGCGCAACAATCCAGAGAGCTGCCAATTGCAGGTCGTGGACGCACTCGGTCGCATCGTACTGGAGGAGCAAGGCAGCCACCAAGGAATTTGGGATGAGCGCCTAGACCTGTCGCACTGTGCACCTGGCGTTTACAGTTTGCAACTGCAAACTGGATCTGACCAAGTCGTGAAACGAATTATCGTACAATAAGGCATTCAACTTTTGTACAAGCAGGCCCCACGCAAGTGGGGCTTGCTGTTTCGCAGCCATTCGCATTGCGCTAGGCTCCTGCGAATGGCTGCATCCATTATCCGACCAGAAGCTTGTAGCCCGTGCCGTGGACGTTCATGATTTCGATTTTGGGGTCTTCTTTAAGGTATTTGCGCAGTTTGGTGATGAAAACATCCATGCTGCGTGCATTGAAATAGCTATCGTCGCCCCAGATTTGCTTGAGGGCGTCTTCACGCTTCAAGATTTGATTTTGATGTAGGCAAAGGAGGCGCAAAAGGTCGGCTTCTCGCGAAGTAATGCGCTTTGTTTCCTTGCCATGTTTCAATTCCCGGTAGGTAAAGTCAAAGTCGAAGGTCCCGATCTTAAAGCGTTCCTTTTCAGTTGTTTGAGTGTCTAATGGTGATGAGGTTGAACTGCGTCTCAGCAGGGCTTTGATCCGCAGCAAAAGCTCCTCCACACTGAAGGGTTTGGTGAGGTAGTCGTCCCCGCCGAGATTGAACCCCTCTGCCTTGGCTTCCAGCATGTTTTTGGCGGTGAGAAACAGGATTGGCACCACTTGATCGACCTTACGGATCTCCCTCGCGACATCAAACCCATCCTTTTTGGGCAACATCACATCCAAAATGCAGACCTCAAATCTCCCCGCATGCCAAGCCTTGAGTCCAGCCTCTCCATCCATCGCTTTGGTAACGGCATAGCCCTTCACGGTCAGAAATTCAGCGAGAATGTCGCCAAGGTTGGGATCGTCTTCGACCAATAGCAGTTGAGGATGTGTCATGCTGGACGTGTGTTTTGAGGAATGAAAAGCGTGAATGTAGCGCCCTTGCCGAGGTCGCTCTGAAGTTTGATATCGCCACCATGGGCTCTCGCCATGGAGCGTGCGTAACTGAGCCCGATGCCAAAGCCTTTGACATCGTGGACGTTGCCAGTCGGGACGCGGTAAAATTTCTCGAATACGCGCCGATGCGCGTCACCTTCGATGCCCAATCCGCGGTCTGTGACGGCGATCTCGATGCCGCCAGGTACATTGGTCGTGTGAACGGTGATTTGCGGCGCCTCTGGGCTATACTTGTTGGCGTTGTCGAGGAGATTGAAGATCACCCCGCCCAAGTGCACTTCGTCCGCCAAAATGCGGTTTTCTTGTGCTTGGGGAGTGTAGGTGATTTTGCCTCCGCGATTCTCGACATGCAGCCTGATGCGCTCGATTTGCTCGCGAACGAGTGCGTCGAC
>JANPHP010000061.1:0-79143 GCA_031424495.1 Bacteroidota bacterium
TGCATTCAGCGACCCCCTCATCGACAACAAAGACAGCAAGAAGCGCTACCGTGCAGACGTGCTTGTGGAGGATTTCATCCAAAATAAGCTCGAGTCCAAGATCACCAAGGAAGTAGAGAAGGCTGCCAAGCGCTTTGAAAACTTTGACGAGGCGATGTTCCGCTCGACCAACGCTCGCGTGGTCGAGTACCAAGCGAAGGTCGATGAAGTCACAGCTCGTTTTGTGGCCGCCATGGAGGCCGACAATCTCGATGAATTGCGCCAGATCATTATCGACCTGGAAATCGCCTGTCCAGAAAGCGGTAGCCGCAACTGGAGCGAGGTGAAGCAATTCAACCTCATGTTCAAGACCCAGATCGGCGCTGTCGCTGGCGATGCGATGGATCTCTACATGCGCCCAGAGACAGCCCAAGGCATCTTCGTCAACTTCCTCAACGTAACCAAAACTGCACGCGTCAAGGTTCCCTTTGGCATTGCGCAGATTGGCAAGGCATTTAGAAATGAGATTGTCGCAAGGCAGTTCATTTTCAGGATGCGGGAATTTGAGCAAATGGAAATGCAGTTTTTTGTGCGCCCTGGCACGGAATCAGACTGGTTTGATCAGTGGAAAGAAAGGCGCCACAAATGGCACCTCGCCCTCGGGCTGCCTGCAGCTCGCTTGCGCTATCACGTCCATGAAAAGCTCGCACACTACGCCAAGGCCGCCGAAGACATCCAATTTGAATTCCCTTTTGGATTCAAGGAAATGGAGGGCATCCACAGCCGCGGCGATTTTGACCTGAAGCAACATGAGGAGCACAGCGGCAAAAAGTTGCAATACTACGATCCAGAGCTCAAGGAAAGTTATGTGCCCTATGTGATCGAGACCAGTGTGGGCCTCGACCGCACCTTTCTCGCGCACATGTGCAATGCCTACACCGAGGAGGAAGTCAATGGCGAGACGCGCGTCGTCCTCAAATTGCATCCTGCCCTTGCCCCTGTCAAGGTGGCCGTGTTTCCGCTTGTTGAGAAAGATGGCTTGCCAGCGGTTGCCCTTGACATCTTCAACCAGCTCAAGTTCGATTTCCGCACGCATTATGAGGATGGTCGCGATGGCATCGGCCGCCGCTACCGCCGCATGGATGCAATCGGCACCCCCTATGCGATCACCGTCGATCACCAAACGCTCGAGGATGGCACAGTGACCCTGCGCGAGCGCGACACAATGGAGCAAATCAGGATCAAAATCGAAGACATCAACGGGCATATCGCTGCTCGGTTGAGCATGCGGAATATCTTGGGGTGATAGCACCTAAGCCTTCAATTCTGCGAACCTTCTGACTGCAATTGGCAGTCAAAAGGTTCGCAGAATCAATTTAGGGCCCTGCATACTGCGACATCATGCACACATCCGATTTTGTGTACCCGCCTTTCTTGATCCGCAAAACCCGAATCCTTGATAACAACACATCGCCTGATTTTTCATAATTTGCCTCGATACGCATGGTAGCTATGAATTCGATTTCCAAGGTCAAGGCTAGTTTTGTTTTGTTTGCAGCACTGCCGGTTCTGTTTTTCCTTGCTTTTGGATTTCATGGCATGGACGTCGCTGACCGTGGTTTCATTCCCGCTTTTGCCGACCGCATCTTGGCTGGAGAAACCATTTACCAAGACTTCTATTATGTGCGGCCGCCGCTCACGCCCTACCTGCACACCTTTGAGATGGTGCTTTTCCCAGATTCGCTGGAGATGGTCGCCTATCGCTTCTTCTTTTATGTCTTCATGTGGTTGTCTGTGTGGTTCAGCATCCTGGCCCTCAAGCGCTATTTTGATTTTGAGCGGATGGGCGTCTCACCTTGGCTGCTGGGCAGTATTGGGTACGTTTTGGCGATCCACAACTTCTTTGCGGCACCTTGGCATACCGTCGACGGCATCGTCTTTGCCTCGCTAGGCCTGTTGCTCATCAGCCGAGGGCCCAAGCTGAGCTACTTGGTGGGAGGCCTATTTTGTCTCGGCTTAGCCTCGATGGCCAAACAGCCGTTTGCCGTCGTGCCCATCACTGGGATTGCGCTCTTGTTTTGGCTCTATCCGTGGAAGCGGGCCGCTGCTGCCACCGTAATTACCTTTGCGGCGGCAGCGATTTGCGCATTGAGTATCGAATATTTGCTCACGCCCGGCTTTGATTTTTGGACCACGATGCGGGCACAGACGACGGGCGTGACGCGGTTTGAAGAGATGAAATGGAGTGCATTCAAACTGTATGTGCGCCCTGCGGGCGTCGTCGCCTTGGCTGTGCTGATCTGGTACCTGCTGAAACATCGCCTTAAACTAGCCGCTACACCGCAAGTCATGGGGGCGATGCTTTTCGTGGGTTTGATGATCCTGGCCATCGGTCCCTTGATGATCACCGTGCAAACTGGTTTCTTCGTGATGCCTAAGTCTGGATTTTACCATGCGCTCCTAGCCTGTGGAGCCATGGTGACTGGACTATCGATTTTGAAGCGTGACCGCCCAGGACTAGCCGTCTTGCTGACGATGATGGTCGTCAGTTGGGCGAGTAGCGTCTCTTGGGGCTATGCCACACCGGTACTCTACTCCTATCCTGCCGTCTTTGCGCTTGCTTATTTTGCCTCCTACATTGCCGATTTCAAGGCTCCAAGGTGGTTTTGGGCCGCCGTGCTGTCGGTAACGATTGCATGTGTGGCTGGGGTGAATCTTTATCCTTACAGCGACGATGTTCGCAGCTTGATCACCTATGACTTGGGGCCGGTGTTTCCCAAGCTCAGCCATATCTATGCAGGCCCACAGCAATATCGCCGCCATGCAGAGCTCAAGGCGCTACATGCAAAATACGGTGATGCATTTACCGTTTTGCCAAGCATGCCTGCTGCGCATTACCTCACCGATACCAAGCCCCGCATCAAAGCCGACTGGATCCACGATGGCGAGATCAACTATCAAAATGGAATCACCGAGACGATACAAATCCTCGAATCCTCCAAAAATTATGTTTTTGCTTTGAAGAGCGAGATGGGGCGCGCCGATGAGCAGGGCACTTTCAGGTGCAGCGTGCTTAAGCACGTGATCGACCACTGGGTGCGCATCGACTCTACCGAGGAGTTTTGGGTCTATGAAAATCTCGTGCCGCCGATCAACGTTGCTCGTTGATGAGCTGGTAGAGCTCGTCGAGTTTGGGACTGATCACGATTTCTGTACGGCGGTTTGCGGCGCGGGCCTCTGGCGTGCTGCCTGGAGCCTTGGGAATGAATTCACCATGGCCTGCAGGGATGATGCGCGTAGGCTCCACGCCATTGCTCACGAGTATGCGCACGACCTCGGTCGAGCGCATCACGCTCAGGTCCCAATTGTCTTTGATCGCGCCGAGATTGCTCACCATTTGGTCGTCGGTATGGCCCTCGACCATGATGGAGAGATCTTTTTGTTCCTTGAGCACATTGGCGAGGCCGATGAGGGCTTTTTGGCCATTGGCGTCGATTTTGGTCGAGCCGGATGCGAAAAGGAGTTTGTTGCTGAGCGAAACATAGACCTTGCCGTCTTTGATGTCGATCGTGAGCCCGTCGTCCTTGAATCCCAGCAAGGCGTCGGTGACGCGCGTGCGCAGGAGATTCATCACCGAGTCACGCTGATGCAATTTGCTTTCTACCTCGGCCAATCTGCGCTCGCGTTGATTGAGGTCGCGCTGCAGGGATTCCAACTGATCGACCATGTCGCGCATTTTCTCAGTGCTTTGGGTCTTGAGCTTTTGATAATTGTTATTGAGCTGATCGCAGCTCAGCTTCATGTCGCCATATTCGCTGCGCATCTTGCGGTTGGCGCTGGCGAGCCTGGTTGTGTCATTGGCTAGGCGAATGCGGGCCTCTTCACAATCGGTAGTGCGCGCCGTGAGGGTCGCGACGTCGGCCTTGAGTTTGGTGAGTTCATCGGCACGCTTGTCGAGCATTTCCTGCACCCTATTTTTCAAGGACTGCATTTCTTGGTATTTCTTTTTGGAAACGCAACCTGTCGCGGCGATCGTCATCGCCAGCACGAGGACAATCATTTTAGGAAATAGATGCTTCATCTCGAATTGTTCTTCTTTTCGCCAACAAAATTAGGCAATCATGGTTCCGTAGCGGCGATGGCTTTTTCACAATTTAAGCGCGTTGGGAGGCAGTTGTACAGAATAATATGCGAATGCTAGAATTTACACGGTTTTGCAGAGCTAGCTATGATTGGTGCCGGCAGCGCTGCTTTGTGGCTGTCGGCATTTCCGGTTTGGTTGCACGTCTTTGCCCCTTGGTTTCGTGAGAACCAAAACTGCCTCCCTGACCGCCACATTGCTCCATAAGCAAACGGCCTCCTGCTGAGCAGGAGGCCGTTTGCCAATTTATTAGATAGCGTGTAGCTTATTGGTTGGAAGCCTGTGGCTTCACCAAAAAGTCTTCGACTTCTTCGAGGTTGTACTTCGACTTTTGACCATCGCATACAATCTCGGTTTTGAACTCAGTGTAGACATAGCGGTTGGCAGAACCTGAAAGGTTGTTGAACCGCAATTCTTTGATGACTCCAGGTACCAATTCGGCCACTTTGGGATCATTGGTAGCCAAGACGCGGCTGTTGATGACACGGCCGGTGCTAGGGTCGGTTTCCAACTCGACGGTGGCGTGTGCCAATCCGCAGTAGCCTGCTTTGCGCAAGGCTGTGCGCAGATTCACTGCGAAGGTACCTTGATCAGCGTACTTCACTTCTGAGCCTTTGCTGTTGGCATTGACGTCGGTGTTCACGAAAGTCGTGTTGTGTGAAGCATCGGGCTTGCCGTCACCTTTGGAGACATAAGGAATGTTTTCCTGTGGTGGCAATTTGATCGGGCCGCCTGTCTTTGCTTTGGGCGTAGATGCTGCGATCGGAGCAGGATTGGACTTCACAACAGGAGCGACTTCCTTGACAACAGGAGCAGGCTTTACTTCTTTGACCACAGGTGCGGTTTCTTTCACAGCAACTGCTTTGGTTTCTTTGCTGCCTGGCTCATCGTCAGAGAGGAATGCGTCATCTTCGACTTTCTTGACCTCTTTCACGACAGGAACAGGTTCGGCTTTTTTGACCTCCACCACAGCAACGTCCAACTCTTTATTTTCCTTGCCGGTGTTGTTGATAGCGATATCAGCTGAGCCTTCTTTTTCCTTGGCGGTGATAGGCGTGACGCTAGCCATGCCACCTTCTTTGGCGATCGATTTGTAGACGTTTTCGCCTGGCGAGCCTGAGCATGGGATGATCGGCTTCACCTCAAAATAGATGGTTTTGGTGCCTGTGACACCCGTAGCATCCCATTTGACGCTCTGCACGATGTCTACGATCGACTTCTTGTAGCACTCGTTTTTGCCCGTAAGGGTTTTGGCCGAGGTCACGATGCCCGACTGATCAAACTTCACCTCTAGGTAAATTGCATCATTGCCGCAGCAAGATGAATTGTCCTTGAGAGCGCCGTAGATATAGCCGTGAACAGTGTGCTTATCGTCGTCGAAAATAAACGTCTTAGGATTGGCTCGCGCATTCGAGATATCGACCTGCGCGATGACCTGTGAAAAAAGCCCCAATGAAAACAAAGCCAGAATTGAGAGTATTCTCATGTTGAGAGAAATTTATCCGTATTCTTTTAAGTGAAACGTAGCTACAAAAATAGTATTAAATATTGTTTTTGGAAACCTCTCTACAAAGTTTTCCACGCAGTTTTTACACATTCAGCCGCCGACCCAAGTGACGATGCCTGAACGGCACTAAAGCACCATGGATGGCGCATGAAAGTGCTCTGCGATCTCGTCGAGGGTGTCGTTGATTTCAGCCAAACTATCTAGGCTCACCAATTTGAGGCGATAGGGCTTGAAATGATCCATTCCTTTGAAATAGTTGGTGTAGTGGCGGCGCATCTCAACAATGCCTGTGCGCTCCCCTTTCCAAGCGACCCCGGCCATGAGGTGACTGCGACAGACCGCGATGCGCTCTGCGATGGTCGGTGGCGCCAAGTGCTCGCCCGTCGCCAAAAAGTGCTTGACCTCCCTAAAAATCCATGGGTGCCCGATCGCTGCGCGACCGATCATAATGCCGTCTACGCCATAGTTTTCCTTGTTGTACAGCGCAATCTCGGGCGTGGTCACGTCGCCGTTGCCAAATATCGGGATCTCGATGTCGGGGTGGTCTGTGACTTTTTTGATCCAAGACCAGTCTGCCTCTCCTTTATACATCTGTGCACGCGTGCGCGCATGTATGCTCAAGGCCTTGATGCCTGCATCTTGCAGACGCAGCGCGACCTCCACGATGCGGATGCTATTTTCGTCCCAGCCCAATCGCGTCTTGACCGTGACAGGCACATGGGTCGCCTCGACAATCTGCCGGGTCATCGAGATCATCTTGTCTACATTCTGCAGAATGCCAGCACCCGCGCCCTTGCAGACGACTTTTTTGACTGGGCAACCATAATTGATGTCGAGAAATTCAGGATTGGCGCGCTCAATGTATTTTGTGGCCAAGAGCATCGGCTCGATCTCGCCTCCAAAAATCTGTATACCGACTGGGCGCTCTTCATCGTAGATGTCGAGCTTTTGCAGGCTCTTGTCGGCGTCACGGATGAGCCCGTCGACGGCGATGAACTCGGTGTACACGAGGTCGGCCCCCAATTCTTTGCAGATTTTGCGAAATGGCGGGTCGCTCACGTCCTCCATGGGCGCGAGCAGCAAGGGAAATTCTGCGATGTCGATACCTGCGATGCTGACCATGTGTGTCGTTGTGCTCCCGCTGATTGGGCGGTCTGGTCACAAAATTACTGAAAAAAGCATTCTCATGTGGCTGTAACGCTAGCCTTCCCTTCAGAAAACTTCGTTTAGCATTTAAAAAGCGCTTTTCCTGCCCCTGTCCAAAGTTGTTTTCATCGAGGAGTTTGCACCATCATCGTTCTTATTATCTTTGGGCGCTCGTGGCAGCCTTGTGTTGCCTCGGCCCCACAGGATGAGTAACTTCCTCAAACGTGTTCTCACAGGTATCGTCGCCGCAACCGTGGTCATTACGCTCATTGTCTGGGCTCAATGGGGTGCCATGGTTTTTTGTGCATTTGTCTCGCTGCTAGGCTTGCATGAGTTTTACCGCATTACAGGCATCAAAAGCAAGATCGCGAAGTGGTTTTTGTTGGGGATGGCTGCCGTTGTATGGTATTACTGGGGTTGGGAAGCGCTCTATCAGCCGCATTTGGATTTTCATTTCCCGCATCCATTCTATTTCCGGCTCAACTTGCACGGGTTTATCGGCATGATCGCCGCATTGGCCGCTGTGCTGCTGCTATTTGAGAAGAATGTCGATCAGCCTGCGCAAGAGATGGGCTTGATGGGATTTGGCTATATCTATGTGTTGGTACCGATGGGTCTGTTGTTTCAGCTCACGGTTTCCACAAAATCGACGGCGATCGGGAGTGATGACTATCACTTCCAAACGATTCTGGGCACGCTTTTCCTCAATTGGTTTCTGGATTCCTTTGCCTATTTCGGTGGGCGGTTGTTTGGCAAACACAAGTTATGGGAGCGCATCAGCCCCAAGAAGACTTGGGAAGGGGCGATCACTGGAGCTGTGTTTTGCATGGGTGTCGCTTTTGTATTTGAGTATTGGTTGATGCCGATGGAGTTTAGCTGGATCGTGGTGGGTGCAATCACAGCGGTTTTTTCGCAATTGGGGGACTTGGTGGAATCATTGTACAAGAGAGGCCTTCAAATCAAGGATTCTGGGGGCTTGCTGCCGGGTCACGGAGGCATCTTGGATCGCATGGATGGCATTTTGATCTCCACCCCGCTCATTTACCTCTATATACAGTGGACAAATTGGAATTGACCCCTTGTTTTACCCCGTCTTTTTGAAGAATATTGTGCCCGCAATGGGAAATCAGCCTTCCAGTGCGCGCGGCCAATTTTTGGCGGCGGTATTCTATCTCCATCATTCGTTTTCGAAATCCAGTTTTAGAATATGTCATCGGTAAATACAATCTCGCAACCAGTGAAAGTATCCCCTTATCAGTCGCTCCTCAAGCGCCTCAATGAAGCTGCGGACATCTTGAACCTTGAAGACCGCTTTCGTGCAGTCCTATCTGTACCTGAGAAAATCGTCGAGGTCAACATGCCTGTCAAGCTCGACAATGGCAAAACAGAGGTTTTCAACGGCTATCGCGTGGTCAACTCGACTGTGCTGGGCCCATCCAAAGGCGGTATTCGCTACTCTGAGCACGTGGACAAAGACGAGGTGATGGCCCTTGCTGGCTGGATGACCTTGAAATGCTCCATTGCAGGCCTGCCTTACGGCGGCGCCAAGGGTGGCATTACCCTGGACCCTAAAAAATACAGCGTCGACGAGTTGGAGCGCCTCACCCGTGCCTACACCCGCCGCCTGAAAGATGTTTTCGGCGTGGACAGCGACGTACCCGCTCCAGACATGAACACTGGCGGCCGCGAAATGGCTTGGATCGCCGACGAATACAGCCGCTTCTACGGCAATCAGCCCGGTGTGATCACCGGCAAACCCCTCGAATTGGGTGGTAGCCAAGGACGCTCTGCCGCAACCGGCCGTGGTGTGATGACCACAGCCATGTGCGCGATGAAAGAGCTGGGCTGGAACCCGCGCAATGTCACCGCAGCCGTGCAAGGCTTTGGCAACGTAGGTAGCTTCGGCGCCGTGCTCTTATGGGAAAAAGGCGTGAAAATTCTCGCCATCAGCGACATCTCGGGTGGCTACTTCAACGAAGCCGGCCTCGATATCAAAGGTGCCTTTGAATATGCCGCCAAAAACGGCAGCCTCGCAGGCTGGACAGGCGGCACAGCGATCAGCAACGCCGAGCTACTGGAGCTCGACGTGATGTTGCTCGCCCCCTGCGCGATGGAAAACCAAATCACCCAAGCCAATGCCGCCAATATCAAGGCGAAACTGATGGTCGAAGGTGCAAACGGTCCCGTGAGCGCCGATGCCGATGCCATTCTCGACAGCAAGGGCATCATGATCGTGCCTGACATCCTCGCCAATGCCGGCGGTGTGACCGTCTCCTACTTGGAGTGGGTCCAAAACCGCGCCGGTCACTACTGGACGGAATCCGAAGTGAACGAGAAAGCCGACCCAATGCTGGAGCGTGCCTTCGCCGAAGTCTTCAAGGCTCACAAAGATTACAAATGCTCGATGCGCCTCGCAGCTTATGTGGTGGGTATCAAGCGTGTGGCATCCGCAGTGAAGCTCAAGGGCAACTACTGAGGATCAGAATTCTCAGAATTCGCTGAATCCACACTGCGTGTGGAATTCTGGATGGTTAATGATAACGGAGACCCCGCCTTTGGCGGGGTCTTCTATTTTGGAGCAGAATTTTCAGAATTCGTTGAATCCACACTGGGTGTTGAATTCTGCGTGGTTAGTGATATTTGGCAGTCGTTCTGGAAATTCTGCAAATCCGGTAAATTCTGATTCAGACAAATGCAGCAATTCAACAGCACAACCGCTTCTGGAAATTCTGCAAATCCGGTAAATTCTGATTCAGACAAATGCAGCAATTCAACACCAACATTGGTTTCAAAAATTCTGAAAATTCTGCTATCTTTAGGTTCTACATTTGCTTACACATATCAATAACCATTCTTCTGATGATCAAGACAATTCGATTTTGCTTGCCTTTGCTGTTTGTGCTGATACTTTTTGCTGGGTGCAAGAAGCCCGATTTTGAGCCATGTGACAATGAGCCCAACTACATTCCGTTGAATGCCGTGCTTCTACCCTACGTGTTTGCTGATAGCTCTCAGTGGATCTACAATCGATCGATGGATTCTCTGATAGATACCGTCACGCTGCGGAGCGCCGCGCGCACCGTCTATGCGTGGAGTTCTCGTGGCGGCACTGCGAATATGACTGGGGGATGCTCATCGTATTACGAAGAGGAACGTTTCAGTTTATTTTACTTCAGTTCTATCAATGGGGGCTACTGGCAAAATACGCGCTCAGACGAAATCTGGCTCACAGGGAACCCACCTGGACTAGCCTTTTGGGATGGGCAGGTCGGTCAAAATCGCAATGGTGTGGTCATCGAGGCGATACACAGCAGTCTCACCGTCGGCGCCAACAGCTTTTCAAACGTCACCCAAGTTCATACCAATGTGGGTGTTGTGGGTGAGCCGGGGATTTATCGCTTGTATTATTGCCCTGGCATAGGCATCGTGCGCAAGGAGATCATGTGGGGTGACAGCGTTCACAACACCTACGATTTGGTGGAGTGGCACGTGCAGCCCTATCATTGAAGGGTGGATTTCGCCTGCTTGCCAATAGCTTTCTGCCGCATTCACCCAAATACGGGCTTGGGCTTTGTGGAATTCATTGTCTCGCGGTTGAAAATGGTGTCTGATGGGCTGAGTTTTATCATTGTAGGGGCTTTAGGCAGAAGATTTCCTGTCTGTTTCTTATTTTTGGGTAAATATGAATCAGAATCTATGAAAACACTTCGTTTTACCCCCTTTATGATCGTTTGCCTCTTGGTGGGCGGGCTTGGTTTCGGTGCCGTCAAGGCGCAAGAATGTGATGCCTACTATCCCGTCAAGAACGGGGCATCGTTTGAGATCACGCACTACAGCGACAAAGACAAGGTGACGAGTGTGATTGCCACACACATCACCGAGAAGTCTCGTGACGGCGGCGTCTTGGTCGTGACGGCGACGGCAACATCGACCGACGCCAAAGGCAAGGAATCCAACACATTCTCCTACGATGTCACCTGCGGTGGCGGCGATTTCAAATTGGACATGCGCTCGATGGGCATGAGCAACCAAATGCAAGGTGTCGAGGGCATCGAAATGAAAATTGAAAGCGAAGACATGGTCTTCCCGCGCAACATGAGCGTGGGCACGTCCCTGCCCGATGCACACATGCACATGACAGGCTCTATGAATGGCATGACCATCATGAATACATCAATCGCCATCACCAACCGCAAGGTGACGGCCAAGGAAAACATGACTACCCCTGCGGGTACATTTTCCTGTATCGTGGTCGAGGAAGACAGCGAGACCAAGAGCATGGGCATGAATTTCAAGGGCCACAGCAAGTCATGGTATGCCCTCGGCGTGGGCATGGTGCGCAATGAGTCCACCTCCAACGGCAAACCGGGCGGCTACTCGGTTCTGACGAAGATCTCGGGGAATTGATTTCTTCTTTTGTCGATCAACGAAACCGCCTGAAGCAGTGCTTCAGGCGGTTTTGTTTTATCTGTGACTTTACGGCGAGCGCATTCCATCTTATTCATGCGGAGAATAGCTTCTTAATCTCCGCGATTTTTGCGGTGAATAACTTTCCAATCTCCGCATTTGCCTAGCGCCTCCGATACTGATGGGTCATAACATGCGGGCCATTCATTCCCCCACCTACCCAAACAAAAAGGGGAAGCATCCGCAGACACCTCCCCTTTCCTATTCACGATCAAACTTATTTGCTGAACAGCATCTCCCTGTACTTGGGCAGCGGCCAATGATCGTCTGCTACCAAGTTTTCCAAGGCGTCGGCGCTGAGGCGAATCTCGGCCATGAGCGGCACGACGTTGTCGCCATAAAAGATCGCTTGATCCCTCGCCACTGGGATTTCGTCGGTCACCCTAAGAAGGCCTTGCAATTTATGGACACTGGCGTGGGCCTTGCCCATTTCCTCAGAGATGCCGCGCACGATGTGCATCTGCGCCTCAAAGGCATGGCTTTCAAGACCTGCGGCCTTCATGGCATTGATATTCGCCAAGACCACATTTTGGAAGCTGATGGCCGCCGGGATCACCTGGTTGCTCAGCATTTCCTCCATGATGCGGGCCTCGATGTCGATTTTCTTCACGTACTGCTCGACGCGGATCTCGTGGCGGGCGTGCAACTCATGGTGTTTGAAGATGCCGAGGCTGGCAAACAAGTCAAGCGACTGCTGCGTCACATAAGCGTCGAGTGCGCGTGGCGTCTGCTTGATATTGCTCAAGCCACGGCGCTCGGCCTCATCTTCCCACTCTTTGCTGTAGCCATTGCCTTCAAAACGGATGGCTTTGCTCTCCTTCACGTAGTCGCGCAGCACTTCGAGGATCGCGGTCTCCTTTTTCTTGCCACGCACGACTTTACGGTCAACGGTCTTCTTGAACTCGACGAGTTGGTTGGCGACGATGGCGTTGAGCACGATCATGGGGCCGGCGCTGTTGGCGCTGGAGCCAACGGCGCGGAACTCAAACTTGTTGCCGGTGAAGGCAAAAGGCGAGGTACGGTTGCGGTCGGTGTTGTCGAGCAGGATTTCGGGGATCTTGGGGATGCCGAGGCGCACGTAGCCCTTGGGCATGTCGGCGTTTTTCTTGCGGCTCGGGCGCTCCAACTCGTCGAGTACTTTGGTGAGTTGCGTGCCGATGAATGCGCTGATGATGGCAGGCGGGGCCTCGTTGGCGCCGAGACGGTGGTCGTTGGCGGCGCTGGCGATCACGGCGCGCATCAAGTCGGCATGGGTGTGCAGCGCCTTGATGATGTTGATGAAGAATGTGAGGAACTGCAGGTTGTCTTTGGGCGCGTGGCCGGGAGACAGCAGGTTTTTGCCGCCATCGGTTGCGATGGACCAGTTGTTGTGCTTGCCGCTGCCGTTGATGAAGGCGAATGGCTTCTCGTGCAGCAGCACCCTGAAGTTGTGCTTGCGCGCCACACGGTCGAGCAAATCCATGAGCAGCAAGTTGTGGTCGATGGCCACGTTGAGTTCTTCAAAGATCGGCGCGCACTCAAACTGGCCCGGGGCCACCTCATTGTGGCGGGTGGTGAGCGGGATGCCCACGCGGAAACACTCGATCTCAAACTCCTTCATGCACGCAAACACGCGCTCGGGAATAGAGCCAAAGTAGTGGTCTTCCAATTGCTGACCGCGTGCGGGAGGCGCACCGATCACAGCGCGGCCACACATCGTGAGGTCTGGGCGCAGATCGACCCATGTGCGGTCGATGAGGAAATATTCTTGCTCGATACCCAGCGTCGGCGTCACGCGCTTCACACTGCGGTCGAAGAAGTGGCAGACGTCGACGGCGGCTTTGTTCAGGACCTCGATGGTCTTGAGCAAAGGGGCCTTGTAGTCGAGCGCCTCGCCAGTGTAGGACACAAAAATCGTGGGGATGCAGAGGGTCTTGCCATAGGGCGTCTCGAAGATGAATGCCGGGGAGCTAGGGTCCCAAGCGGTGTAGCCGCGGGCTTCAAAGGTGTTGCGAATGCCGCCGCTGGGCAAGGAGCTCGCGTCGGGCTCTTGCTGCACGAGGTTTTCGCCAGAGAAAGCCTCGACTGCCTTGGTGCCTTCCATTTTGAGGAATGCATCATGCTTCTCGGCGGTGAGACCCGTGAGGGGTTGAAACCAGTGGGTGTAGTGGGTCGATCCTTTTTCGATGGCCCATGCCTTCATGCCATTGGCGACGCTCTCGGCGATGTCGCGGCCCACAGTCGTGCCATGGTCGATCGCAGATTGCAATGCCTTGAAGACATCTTTGGTGAGATACTGCTTCATCACCTCTTGGGTGAACACATTCTCGCCAAACATTTCAGAAACTCGGTTCGGGTGGCTCACCGGAGCTACTGGAATCCGATTTTGAATCATTTCGAGGGCTTTGTACCGGAGATTCGTCATTTTTCTTGGGGTAGATGAACTTATTGAGCTGCAAAAATAATCACTTTTTCAATATCTACCCTTTTTGAGGAGATATTCCTTGAAATATTTAACATTGGAGCGCGAATTTTATTGTTCACTTCACACATTATCAAATAGTATCGATTTTATTGTCGTTATCCAGCACGTAATACATTCCGAATATTTCACGAGTGATTGTATTTTTGAAAATTTATGCTCGGTTTCGATTGAATTTTTGGATTCTATTTGCATTCTACCATCAATCAAGCTGCAATCTTTTCAAAATTTACCCAAAACTGAATTTGAAGGCCAAAATTCTCGATCAGATTGCAGATCATTTGCCCACAACCCCCACCGCACCAGATTGTCAGGCCTCGACGGATGCTTCATTGACCGATAAATCAACATATTCGGGGCCTAGGATCGAAAGTGTTTGCTGAAACCTGTCCATTTCGCTATGTTTGACCATTTCCTTCCCTCTTGTTTACACGATTGTTGCATTGGATACTTTTTTTCAACCTTTGCTCGAAGAGTTTAAGCTTCCGTTAAAGGATCCTGTCCTCATCTTTTCGTTGTTGCTGTTTATTATCTTGCTGTCGCCGGTTCTTTTGCGCCGCATCAACATTCCTAGCATCGTCGGATTGATTATTTCTGGGATGATTATTGGGCCCAAGGGCTTGAATATTCTGGAATTGGGGTCTGGAATCACACTTTTTGCCACTTTGGGCTTGCTTTACATCATGTTTATCGCCGGTTTGGAGCTAGACATGGGTGATTTTAAGAATAACCGCAACCGAAGTCTGCTTTTTGGCCTGTTCACCTTCGTTTTGCCGATGGCAGTGGGCTTTCCTGTCATGTATTACCTGCTGGGATATGGATTTACCGACAGTTTGCTTACGGCAAGCATGTTTTCGACGCATACCCTCGTGTCTTACCCCATAGCAAGTCGGCTAGGCATCTTGCGCAACGAGGCCGTGAGCGTGACAGTGGGCGGCACTATCCTCACAGATACCGCCGTGCTCATCTTGTTGGCGGTGATCATCGCCTCCACCAAGGGCGCGCTCAACGGCGAATTTTGGCTGAGTCTTCTCATCTCCTTGGCCGTGTTTCTCACCATCATGTTTTTCATTGTGCCACGGGTGGCGAAGTGGTTTTTCAGGAAACTGGAGAGTGAAAAGCACTCGCACTACATTTTTGTGCTCGCGGTGGTGTTCTTTTCAGGCATTTTGGCTCAGGTTGCAGGTGTGGAGCCGATCATTGGGGCGTTTGTGGCCGGCTTGGCGCTCAATCGACTTGTGCCACAGTCATCGGCACTCATGAATCGGATTGAATTCAGCGGCAATGCTTTGTTTATTCCGTTTTTCTTGGTTTCTGTAGGCATGCGGGTGGATGTGAGTGTGCTGCTCAAGGGACCCAATGCGATCATCATCGCCGTTGTGCTCACCATCGTGGCCCTGTTTGGGAAATGGTTTGCTGCGTTTTTCACGCAGCTGGTTTTCAAGTACTCCAAATATCAGCGTCAGCTCATTTTTGGACTCAGCACATCGCATGCTGCGGCCACGATTGCGATCATCGTGCGGGGCATGGATGCGGGGCTCCTCGATGAAAACATCCTGAATGGCACGATCATTTTGATCCTGGTCACTTGCCTTGTCTCATCGTTTGTGACGCAGCAGGCGGGCAAGAAGATCTTGCAACAGAGCGACACCCAGGACCTGGGCACCGCTGAAAGGAATACCATGGCCGATGAGCATATCTTGATGCCCATTGCCAACTTTGACAATATGGACAAGATGCTCGAGCTAGCGGTCTTGCTCAAAGACCGCAAATCGAGCAATCCGGTGAGCCTGCTCTGCGTCGTCCCCAACAATGAGGAGGCCGAGCTCAACATCTTGCTCGCGCGCAAGACCTTGGAGCGGACCGTCGCGCAGGCCTCAGATACCGAGACCATGGTCAATATCATCACGACGATCGACCACAATGCCACGGGCGGCATTGCACGCATTTCCCGCGAAATCATGGCCAATGTGATCCTGATGGGATGGCCGCAACGGGCGGCCGTGATCGATCGCATCATCGGCGAGAAGACGGCCACGATCATCGACAGCATCGACAAGACGCTCTTCATCTGCCACCTGAGCAAGGCCCTTGTGGCCCACAAGCGCATTATTGTCGCCTGCCCGCCCCTCGCGGAGAAGGAAAATGGCTTTGAAAACTGGCTATCAAAGATCGCCAAGCTGGCCCAAGAGTTGTCATTGCCGATCCATTTCTTTTGCAATCCCAAGACGCAACTGGCCATCCAGCGACAGCTTGGCAAGCAAGCTGTGAGCAACCACTTCGAATTGTTTGAAGATTGGGACGACTTTTTGGTACTCACCAAAGAGATCGGCGCCAATGACATCTTTGTCTTGGTGTCGGCCCGCAAAGGTTCGGCCTCCTACCTGCCGATACTCGACAACCTCCCCAACAAACTTGAAAAGCATCTCTCCGGCAACAGCCGCATCATCATCTATCCGCAGCAATACCTGCCCGAGTACATCAATGAGCAAAACCACACCCAGCTCCACGGCCCCGTGACCAAGGGTTTGGAGACCATCCAAAACCTCGGCAAGGGTCTGGCGGATATTTTTAGGGGCGGAGATGAGGCTTTGTGAGTGTGAGAGCGGAGTGTGAGAGCGAGGAGGGTGGCTTGGCGGTCTATGGACAGTGTATTTGCCGATTTCTCAGTTCGTTTCTTCAAATCTTACTTTGCGGTAGATGTCTGCCATTTTGATTTGAACACCCAACGATTTCAGTTCTACCACATCGTCTAGCCCTTCAAAGCTGTCTAGTCGCCAAAATCCGACTTCTGTCTTGTAAAAAACGTCGACTTGAGGCTTCTTTTGGGTAATGAGGACATACTCACGTAGCGCGTCGATCTGCTTGTAGTATTGAAACTTCTCGCCTCGGTCATAGCCTTCAGTGCTTTTGGAAAGGACTTCCACGATCAACA
The DNA here is from genome assembly GCA_031424495.1 of Bacteroidota bacterium. Taxonomy (GTDB): domain Bacteria; phylum Bacteroidota; class Bacteroidia; order J057; family JADKCL01; genus JADKCL01. The sequence continues at coordinate 16,637 of JANPHP010000061.1, forward strand.
TTGGGTTTTTCAGGATCAGCTCCTTGTCATCTTCAAACGATGGTTCACCGCAAACGACGGAGAGATCAGGATAGCAATAGGCATTTGAATCTTGAATTCGAATTTTCAGCGACCCGTCAAACACTTCGCAAGGGCTATTGGCCAGCAGGCCGTCCAGGATACTCATGCAGGCGACACCGATTCTGCTGTGGTTCGCTGACTCACCTGCAATCTCAAGGATTTCGCCATCTAAATACTCGCTCCTAGACTCGGCAGCCTCCTCCAAGGCCAAGTACTCGGCGACGGCGTAGCGGCGGATAGGTTCTGGATTTCCCATAGTTTAAAAAACAGTAATTTTTTACAACTATTAAAGAAAAGCACCCCAACCATTCATCACACGGTAAGGTGGCATTGTCACATTTACAGATTGCCCTTCATAAACTCATTTCACAAAATGTGTATTGTACCCTGAATCTCTTGCTGACACTTTTCGTGAGTCCATTTTGTGTCCTATTGGGCTTTTTCAAGCGCAGAGGTGATAAATTTTGATTCTTGGAGTTTCCCGTTCGAATCAAACCATTGACAATAAGCAAATTCTTGATACCCTCCTTTGCCTGCTCCAAGCCATTCAGTTTCAAACACTAATACGGTCATCAAAGGTCCCCCTGACTTCAACTTAACAATATCTCCAGTATTGAAATTCGCCATATTATTTGGATATTATTCAAAGTAACTAATTGTAAGGAAAAGAACCCCAATCATTCAGCACCCGCTAGCACGCCATTTATTTCTTCATAGGCAAACGGGTTGAAACAGGCTTCGATTCATGAAGATAAGATTTTGGAGTGGTTTTTGGAAGTTCGTTTTGGCACTTTATAAATGTTTTCAACAAGGAAATACTTTACTCTTGGCCGAATTGGGCCAATTGGCACGGCCTTGTCTACACTTTGGGGCCATTTTGACCACTTGACAAAATTTCTCCGCTGATATATAGTATAAGGTGAGTGGGCGCACCATGAATGCGCCCACTCAAATGATCGAAAATCTGTGGACACCTGTGACAGTATGCAGTGTCCCGTGAAGTCTGTCTCATTAGCAGAACGACATAGGGACTTACTCAGAAACCAAAACCTTCTCCCCGAAGTCCCCCTAGGCATCATTAGCTTTGTGGGGGCTTCGTTTTTATTTATCTTGACCCCTTTAGACCTCGTTTCCGTTAGGTTCCGAATGCATCCAGCGGATGCTAAATGCAGGGGTGATTCTCTTTAATCCTTACTTAATTTTTCTCGCTTCTCGCAAATTGTCAAGCTTCTAGCCCGCTCATTCGCCAGAGCTCATTCGCCATGTCCGTGATCTCTTTGCGCATGTGCAGCTTGATGCGCCAGTCCTCGGGGATGCCTGCGAGGCCGTAGTGGGCGCCTGCGAGCTGCCCGTAGATGGCTGCGGTGGTGTCGGCATCGTCTCCTAGGTTGGCGGCGAGCAGACAGCCGTCGCGGAAATTGTCGCTGCGGTAAAAGGCCCAGAGGGCGGCCTCTAGCGAGGGCACGACAAAGCCCTTGCCGGCGATTTCTGGCGGATTGCGCTCCTTGAAGCTGCCGTTGGCGATGTCGTGGATGGGCTCGATGAGTTCATATTCCTCCCATGGCTGACCTGTCGGTCGATACCGCTCAGCAAGCAACTCGACTTTGTCGATACCGGCAAGCGCAGCCACGATCAAGCCGCCATAGTATCGGCAGGCATCGAGGCATACACGTGTTTGGTGGGTGGTGACTGAGCTTTCTGCGCTCATCTCGATGGCCAGGCTTGCATTCCCCGCATAATACATGGGCACGGGAGCAAGCCGCATCAAGGAGCCGTTTCCCGCAGAAAAAGGATCCGTGGAGCCCGCCCGTGGCTCGCCGGTCTGCTCAAACTGCATCAGCGCAGCATACACCGTATTCCCGATGTCAAAACAATCGCCCGTGCTGCTCATGTAGCCGTGGCGGTACCAATTCAAATAACGACCCATTTGGTCGCGGAGGTTCATGCCTTTGTGCACGATGAGGCTCTCGGCGAGGCAGAGGGCCATTGAAGTATCGTCGGTCCAGTAGCCGGGCCGCAAGCCAAAGGGCCCGCCGCCGACCATGTCGCTGATCGGCTCAAAGGTGCCTGGTTTTTTGAATTCAAGGGTGGTGCCGACGGCGTCACCGACGGCGAGGCCCACGAGGCAACCTTGGAATCTGTTTTGCGTGGTGATCATGACCCAAAATACGCTTTTTTGCTCGTCTACAATTTGCTTTGTGAGCCATTCATGCTGATGATCGCTTGGTTAAATGATCCATGGATTTGTCTTGATGCATTCAAATTGCTAAACTTGTATGGAGGTCGGTGACTTAGACGGCCTTTCTTTTTGTATTCAGCTGTCTGTTTGAACTACGCATGATCGTCTTATGAAAAAGCTGCTTTTTCTCGCTTTGTTTGCATTCACAACTGCTGCCATCGGCTATGCTCAGGCTAGCGCCGACTACTATGGGGAGGGTTTCCGCATCCAATACCCCAAGACTTGGAAGATGGAGGATAAAAACGGCGGTCAGTATCTCAAAATCAGCTCAGAAGCGGACGTCGCGCTTTTCCAGGTAGAAATGGCTGCAGCTAGCGGTCACACTGCTATGGAGTTGCTGGATGAATGGATCGCAAAGTCAGGCTATACACCTGCCGAGACGCGTGAAAAATATGCCCTCGCCCAAAAAGATTACCTGATGCATGGTGCCGAATCTGGCGCCAAAGGCCTATTCACCATTCAAGAAGGTGGCGTGGCGCTCTTTATGGAGTACCACGTACTTCTCTTTGGCGACAATGCCTACTTTCTGATCGCAACAACGACCCAAAATGCCGCTGCTACGATTCAGATCATGGAGCAGATTACATCTTCGTTTGAATTGATGGATTGAAGCGCATTGGCTAGTGATGTCGCCTCAATAGCTTGAGAGTATGCTCCATTGAGCGTCGTGCCTTCCAGCCTTGATGCCCGGGGACGACAAACTGCGGCTCAGGAAATCGGTTTTGCACAGCCTGAATGGAGGTTGGCCATTGATTCACCTCTGCATCCGCCAAATTTCCCAAGGTACCTGCCTGCGTGCTTTTGATAAAACAGCCGCCGTAAAGCACCCGCGATTGCGGGAGCCAAACCACGATGTTGTCGGGTGCATGGCCTGCTCCCGGGTAAAAAGTTTCAATCTGCGAGTCCCCGATTTGGAAGACGGTGTCCTTCAAAAACCCAAACTCGGCGACGCATTCTCCTCGTTCCCGACAAATCGCCTGCGTCTGCGTGCTGGAATAGGTTGCGACTCCGAGCCGCTTCAAAATATCGATCGAGCCCGTGCGGTCTGCATGCGCGTGGGTGCTGACGCTCCATCGCACCGGCTGATGGTGGCGTGCAGCGATGCTATCAAGTAGCGGCTTGCACTGTGTCGTGTCCCAAGGCGTGTCTATGAGGGCGACGCCGGCATCGGTCACGATGTAGAGGCCGTTTGCGGGATAGGGGCTGCCGCCGTAGGGCTGATAGGTCGTGAAGACATAGACTTGGGGGGCGAGCGGATGAATGTCGAGCACCTGAGCTGCGCTCATCAGCCCAAGACCTAAAAAAATGACGAGCATCCCTAATCGAAGCATGCACAAAGATAATTTGTCCCTTATATTTAGTGCTATGACCGCCTACACGATACGCATTTCGCTCGACTGCCCCCACTGCCGGGGCGGCATCCCCGTCAATGGCTTCACCAATGAGGTCTTGTGCAGCAATTGCCTCAAGGCTGTGGAGCTGCCGCAGGAGTGGTGGGATTCGCACCTCGACAATGAGACCATCGAAGATGCGCTAACCCACGAGCCGGGCTATGGCAATAGCAGCTCGAGTTTGGGCGGGATGAATGAAAAGATCGACACGGGCAATCGCCCGCCGCGCTGCCAAGAATGCAAGAACGAGTTTCCAGAAGAATTGCTGAAAAAATCGGTCGCCGATGGCGGCTTCGCCTGCCCGGGCTGCAAGCGGCACATCAATGTGCGCAAGGCGACGCCACTTGCGCTATCGCTCATCCAAGAGGCTGATCTGCTGGTGCACGAAGACGCCATGGGTGCAAATCTCGGCAACGATGGCTCGGTGGCTGCTGAGCCTGTCTTGTTTGCGTGCCTCGCCTGCGGTGGCGGCTTGCCTGTCGACGGTACCAACCGCGCTCCCAAGTGCACGCACTGCGGCAGCCCCAATTATCTGCCAGACGCGCTATGGCTGCGTTTGCACCCAGCCCCGACGAGCCATGCATTTTTCGTGACCCGCAAAGTCGATCCCAAACCCGTCGTGGTGACGGTCGATTCCCTGCCCGCCAACATCTCGGAGGAGCGCGCGCTGAAACTGCTCAAGGATCAGAACCTCTCGAATGATGTGCTCAACAAGATTTACGATGCGCTCTCAGACGAAGACGACGTGCTCGAGGCGCTGGCCAAGCATCCCAATACGAGCAATACATTGCTCATGAAGCTCGCCGACGAGGATGTCTATTACCAGGTGCGTGTGGCAGTCGCCAAGCGCCCCAACCTCTCCATCCCGATCATCGAGCACTTGGCCACGCAGACAGACAGTGACGTGAAAAAGGCGCTCGTCAATCGTCCAGACGTCTACAAGCTGCCGCAGCATATCGTCGAAGACCTCCTGCGCGGCGAGGACCTCGACGACCTCGGCAAGGCGATCATGCAGCCCGACTTTCCGGAGTGGAAACTCTATGAGATCAGCGACAACTGCGCGCCTGACGACGCATCCCGCATCTTGCGCGCACCCAATGTGAGCAAGCGTGTGCTGCAGCGCCTGGGCAGCAACCCCGACAGCCGAGCCAAGATCAAAGACCATGTGATCTATCAAAACCTAGGCTGGTTTGCCAAGTTATTTTTCTTTGGGTGATCATGCGCTGAAATCCTGATGCACTCGTATCTATGATCGTGCTGAATATCTACAAGTTTGCTTTCGCCATCGTTTTGGGCCTCGCGCTTTGCGTCTTGCCTGCACGGGTACATGCACAGGTGAGGTTGCAGACGAATGCAGCAATGCTGAGCAAACCGAACCATTCATCGATTCCGAGCTTTCAGCCTACTGCTTCATTATTCCCCAAATACATCCAGCAAAATCCCATGGGCTATGCCTCGCTATGCCGCATGGAACTCAAGATCGAGAAGCAGCTACCCGTCGGCGTTTGGATGCGGGCAGATGGCGCCACCTACCGGCAGGTGACGAATCCGGGGCTAGCGTATTTGCGGTTCAAGATTCCGCTGGGGGGTCAGTAGTGGAGCTTCTTGCGCAGCTCCTGATCTTCAAATCCATGTAGTTCAATGCCATTCCGGTACCGAGCCACATCATAATTAATGTGACTGTCAATAAAAACAAAGTTGAATATCCTGATGGTAGAATCGGTTTGTTGGGTTTGTAACGAATGATGAACCTCCGTTCGCTTGAGCCAAGTATCCGCCAAAAAGCTTGAAAATACCTCGTCTGTTGCGGTGTCTGTCTCCTGCCATTCTGCAAGTGTGAGTGAAAGGTTCCAACCAGACAGCATCCCCTTGGGTTGCGTAGGATAAATGTCGGATTGGCCTTCACTGGGATAGGGCACGTAAACATTGTCTTCGCTGTTGTAGGACAGGTAGTAGATGCAACTTTTGCCGGGACTTCGGGAATAGACCGTCACGATATCAAATTTCCAACTCGGCTTATAATCCTCGGGGACGTTTTCTAGATAGGAATACAAATAATCGTCCCCCATCTGAACATAAGTAGTGCGTGGGAGATCTTCGGCAAATTTTGGATAGGGCGGCGGATCGGCAAAATGCTGAAACAGCTGATGAAACAAGCCCCAATCCAGCCGTGTTTTCAAGGAAATCGTGTCGGTGATGCGGTAGGTTTTGAGGTGGCGATAGGGAAACAGCGGCTTGATCGCATCGAGGTCCAGCGGTGGATAATGAAACTGCAAAGGCTGGGTCTTGCGGTAGTGCCGGTGCCCTGTCGGCACGGGCAATGCATCGGGCGGCGTGGCCGATGGGCCGCAACCCAAACAAGCAGTGACGATAAGGACGCTCAGCCAACGCAAGCAATGATGTGCTGCCATGCTGAAAGATAGCGAAAATTTCGGCGCATTGGCGTTGGTCGATCGGCACATGTTAAGGGATTGCAACGGAGTTGTTAAACTTCTACATCTGCTTGCAAAAGGTGGCATTTTCGGCGGATTTGGTTTAATTTTGCAATGAAAAGAAGCATGTCGGGAACCCACCTTCAACAACCCCCGCATCGCCGACGAAATTGATGTCCCTCCAAAAAAGAAAAGTTGATCTTGTGGTCTTGTCAGACGTTCACCTCGGCACCTATGGTAGCCGCGCAGACGAACTTTTGAAATACCTCAGGAGCATCTCTCCCAAGCGGGTCATCCTCAATGGCGACTTGATCGACATCTGGCAATTCAAAAAGCACTATTGGCCCAAAAACCACACTGCCATCTTGCGCCACTTCATGCAATTGCTGCGTGAGGGCGTGCAAGTGGACTACATCTGTGGCAACCACGATGAGCTCATGCGGCGCTACCTTGGTTTTGAGCTGGGCACATTCAGCATCACCAACCACGTGATGCTTACCCAAAACGACAAAAAGGTCTGGGTTTTTCACGGCGACGCATTTGACAAGTCGATGCACAAAAAGTGGCTCGCCAAGTGGGGTGGTCGCTGGTATGACCGCACGATACGCCTCAACAAAGTGCTCAATAGCGTCACCGCCAAGTTTGGTGGCCGCCCGCGCTACATCTCCAAGGCTATCAAGGACGGTGTCAAGGGCTTGGTGAAGAAAAAGAACAATTGGGAGGAAATCGTCGCCAACGCCGCGATCGACAAAGGCTATGACATGGTCGTCGTGGGCCACATCCACAAGCCCGAGATGCGCGAGATCGTCACTGAAAAAGGCAGCGTCATGTACCTCAACTGCGGCGACTGGATGGAAAACCTCACGAGCTTGGAATACAACGAGGGCAAATGGTCGCTCTACCACTATGAAGAGGAAACCTTTGTGACCCAGCCCGAGCACGTGGTCGCTACTGAGGAAGAGCTTACCGACGACCTTACTTTTGCGCTGATGTTGCAGGAGTTTGGGATGGCTACTGTTTGAGCCCTGTTCAATCCTTCGCCTTCTTCCGCCTCCGCAGATAACCGTCCTTGAAGTAGAGCCGCTCACTGAGCAGGCCCTTGTCGTTGTAGAGATTCACCCAACCCAGGCCATTTTGAAAACTGCCCACTTCCAAGGGATTGCCTTCTTTGCTTTGGGTGAATGCGACTTCCACCAAACGAGCCTTTTCATAAATCCACTCTGTCCATAACCGCCCGTTGCGGTGGTAGATGCGCATGGGGCCATCTTCCAGATCGTGGGCGTAACGGCTCGTGCTTTCCAGCTTACCATCCTCGTAAAACGTGCTGTCGATTCCCTCCTTGGTGTCCATGACCCAGTGCTCGATGCGGCGCGGCTGCCCATTGCTGTACCACGTGTACAGCGTGCCATCGAGCGAGTCATGTGCATAGGTGCACCTGCTCTCGCGCGTACCATCGGGAAAATAAGATGTATAAGGCCCCTGCAATTGATCATCGAGTATCGTCGTGCGCGTCTTGAGCTTGCCGTCGCGGAAAAAATCCTCGGCGAGGCCCTGCATGTGGCCTTCGACAAACTTGCGCTTGCTCAACAATTGCCCAGTTTCATAATAGTAGCGGGCTGGCCCATGCTTGACAAATGCCTGCTGCTTGTCGAGGTACCCAAATACGACCTCTGCGGTGTTGCGATTGCTGTGGTAGGTGAGCAGGATGCGCACGTGGTCGCCGTAAAGCTGCCGGTTTTCGGTGAGGCGCGTCCCTTTGGCCCGCCAATCTTTTTGCATGTCCCACTCCAACGAACCGACACGAATGGTGTCCCCGTACAAGAAAATCGTGTCTTGGGCTTGGACCTGAGCGAATGTGAGCAACAATAGGCAAAGCGACAAAAGGCCGCAACGCAGCATCCAACATGTCTTGTTGTCTTGCTCCACCTTCATCTCCTCAATCAATCTCGATATGCAGATGCTCCTCGATGAATTCGCGCACGCAGCCCTGCCCGCCGGGCAGGTTCAGGATCACGTCGACCGCTTCGCGGTTTTTGGTGGCCGCGTCAGCAGGGCAGGCCGTGAGGCCCGCCTTCGCAATTACCCCGAGGTCGTTGGCGTCGTCGCCGATGTAGGCGACCTGGGCATAGGTGAGCTTGCTCTCGGCCAGCCATTGCCCGAGGATGATCGTCTTCTCGGTGCGGCCCACGAAGTAACGCCGCACGCCCAGCCGCTCAGCGCGTGCCTGTATCGCCCCGCTGTGCTGTCCGCCGCTTAGAAATGCGACCTCAATGCCACGCTTCTGCGCCGTCATGATGCCGCGCCCGTCGCGGGCATGAAATTTTTTGATCTCATCACCTTTTTCCGTGAGGTAGATGCCGCCATCGGTCAGCACACCATCGACATCCAGCACCAGCAGCTTGATGTCGGCGACTGTGCTGCGGTGCCGCAAGTCGTTTTTGAGCAGTCGGTCGATGCTCACTTGCAATGTGGCCGCCAAGACCAGCAGTTGCTGCAGGTCAGGCTGCTCCCGCCCCTCCATCCACGCGACGATCTCGGCAGGGGTACACCCCAGCCTTGGCGCAAAGATGTGCCGATCCAAGCCACGCTGGGCAAAGAAGTAGCTGAGGTTGTCGGCAAATGGCTGCATGGGCGGGTGGTTTTTGGGGAATTCGGGCGATGCAATGTGGTTCATGAAGGCCGGCATCCAAATTGATCACAGCCCCATCATCGCCGCAAATTTAGGAAAAAAGCAATGGCCTTGCGCTCAAGCCTGCTCGCGCCAGATCGATTTGAAATCGATCTGTATCGCTTGGCCTGCGACCTCAAACACATGGGCGTCGACGACGCCATTGGCCTGTGTTTTGTATTCGCCTGCTTCTAGGTGTAGGATTTTGATTTTTTGCGCCATGGGATTGATCAGGATGTAATAGGGCACCTCCAGCGCAGCATAAACACCTGGGCGCGGGTCGATACCATCGTCAGGGGGTGAAAGGAGTTGGAAATGCAATACCAGCTCAGCGTGGGGCAGGCAACATTTCGCGTCAATGATCGGCAGGTGATGCAATACCAGGTCGGGCTGCATCGCCATGAGGTCCCCGATGTCATTGTAGATCGGCAACTTGAGTCCGTAGTTTTGCGCGTCGGCAAGTCCGTCCAGAAATTGCTGCCCGATGAGCTCGGCCATGCGTTCCTCATCCGGCGTGAGATTGGGGTCGCGCATCCATGGGAATCCTTCCATCATTTCCCAGCCACGTTCCCATTCGCAAAAATCATCAACCGTGTAGTTGGGGTAAAAACCCCTCGGCTGCGGCTTGCTTCGATCGATGATCGGCTCGTAATCCTTTGGCTTGTAATAGATTTCCATGCGACATATTTATTCAATCCATTCAAAATAAACCCGCGTATAGCCGCCCGCATACCAAAAGCGCAACCTGAAGCGCGTGCCCGCGACGGGGGTATAGATCACGGGCCAGTTGTGGGTCCACCACATGTTGAGCACACTTTTGCCCTGATGGGTGATCTCGCCACAAAGGGCTAAAAAGTCGCATTCCTCGGGAACCTCAAACTCAAACGTGGTCTGCTCTGAACGCACATCCCAATCAAAAACCTTCCATTTGGGCACAAAGGGAATGCCCTTGATCAGATTGCTGATGAGCGTGCCCTCCAGTGTGTCTGCCCACATCGGCTCATACTGCGGATCCCGCGCCAGGATATCGGCCTCCGAGATGGGCATGGCCCAAAGGCGACCGCCATCGGGCAAGATGAGCCCCGGCTCAAATCTCAATTCGCGCAGTGCCAAGATCGTCTCGTCGAGCACGAGCGGGCCGTAGAGTTCGTGAAAAAGCAACGCGACGGGTTCGTCGGGTTCAAAATCACGGATGTCGGCGCAATGGCATTGGACGGTCGGGTGGTTTTCGACGGTCGCGCCGAGTATCTCGTAGAGCACTTCGCTTTGCTCGACTGCCAAGACTTCCTTGGCGCCCAATTCTGCCATCAAGCGGCTGAAAATGCCCCGACCTGCCCCTGCCTCCATCACGACCTGACCCTTGATGTATTTGCCGTGTCGCCGCAGCAGCGCATTGAGCGTCTTGGTGCGTCGCTTGCTTTCATAAATCGGGATGAAGGTCAGGAAATCCTTGACGTCCAGCTCCCGCTTGCCGCTGAGTTCATTGAAAAGTTCCACAACATGAATGTAACGCGAATCTGATTGGGTTCAAGTGTTGGCTGCGAGATTTTTGTGTGCCGAAATGCGTATTTTATGTGCTTTTTGTAGTTTTTGTTTGCATTTTGATTCGGGCTTACTTATATTTGTACTTTAGATGAGGGGAATATGCGGGGAATTTCAATTCGGGTGGATCGACTCACCCGTTCGATCGAGGATGCGAATACGGGGGAGCGAAATGAGACGGAGGTCTTGCGGGTCATGCCTGAGCAGGTGGGTCAAATCAAGAAATCACATTTTGGCTTTGATTGGGCTTATGAACTTTCGCAACCTGCTCGGGAAGTGTACAAACTTGTGCGGGTCGATGAGCCGAGGGTGATCCAGGGTTTGGTGTGTCTGGAGGATACAGGAAACCCGATGCACCTGCACTTGGTTGAGAATGCAAAGTTCAATCAGCATCGTAGCAAAAAATACGTCGGTGTTGCGGGAAATTTGTTTGCATTTGCCTGCAAGCAATCTTTTGCGAAAGGTTATGGCGGGTTTGTTGTGTTTGATTCGAAGACCAAATTGGTGGATCATTATATCAATTCCCTGGGTGCAAAACAGCTCGCTGGGACAAGACTATTTCTAGACACTGTGGTTGCAAAAATGCTCATTAATCGGTATTTTGGAGGAGAAAATGAAAACATCTAAGATAGATTTTGAATGGCTGGATCGCTTCGATGGACCGGTCGTGTCGACGCCACTTACCCAAGAGGAGCTTCTCATGATGCGGGCAATCATCGCCGCCGAGAAGCAAAAACAAGCTGATGCCGCGAAAAAGGCCCCGAATGAAAAGCAATCCTGAGGGCTTGCATGAAATGGGAATCTTATGTGAGCCGGACGGTATAGAATTAACGCTGGTTTCCAAACCGTATACGCCAGAGGATGCTGCTTTCATGTCTGCATGGATCAAGGCACACAAAAAGAAAGTCGCTGCAGCCAAAAAGCGAAAAGTAAAGCGTGTGGCAAAATAAATCGGATTTGAATTGATTGTGAGGGTGAATGAATATGCTGGGAATTTCAATTCGGGTGGATCGATTGACGCGTTCGATCGAGGATGCGAATACGGGGGAGCGCTACGAGACGACGTTGCTGCAGGTGCTGCCTGAGCAGGCTCAGACCATCAAAAAGTCGCATTGGTTGTTTGATTGGCATTGGGAAATCAAGCAGCCTGAGCGAAATATCTACAAATTGGTGAAGGTTGTGGAGCCTAGTGTGGTGCAGGGATTGGTGAGTTTGGAGAGTCGAGGAGATCATGTGTTTTTGCACCTGATTGAGAATGCGAAAATAAATCGAGGAAGCTCCAAAAAATACGTCGGTGTTGCGGGAAATTTGTTTGCTCACGCTTGCAAATGCTCCTTTGAGCTGGGTTTCGGAGGCTTTGTGGCATTCGATTCCAAAACCAAATTGATCAGTCACTATATCAAAACGCTAGAAGCAACTCATGTAGGCGCCCAACGCCTTCATTTGGATGAAAAAGTTGCAAAAAAGCTCATTATTCGGTATTTTGGAGGCTATGAAGCAGAATGAGAAGAAGAGATTGCCAGAGCCAGATGACTTGCCTTATTCCGTCATCTCTACCGCTGATACGCCCGAAAGCCGAGCGCTCACAAGTGATTGGATCAAGGCTCGCAAGAAACAGATCGCAAAGGCTGAACGCCGAAGTTGAAAAGGCACTCGGTGACTTTTCAAAATTCTTGAATTGAAGTATCAGCTTGAAATTGAAGCCATAAAACGATCGCTACCCAAGGCGAACAAAGCAAAAGAATCCGCTGGGATCTGAATTCAGAAGGCCCGAATCAACCCATTCAAATCATCCAAACTCGTCGCTGGAAAATTCAAAATCACGCTGCACAGAATTTGATAAAACAATATTTCAGTGAAGAATAGCGCCAAAAAATCAATCGTCAAGGAGCCCGATGGGGTGGACTTTCTTGTCAAATCCACGCCGTGGACACCAGAGGAACGGGCCGAGTTCAGCGCGTTTCTTCTGCTAAAGAAGAAGAAAAAGCTTCAGGAGTTGCCCGACGAGGAGCATTCTTGACGAAGGGTGTGGTAATTATTTGGGATGGCGGAACCGTGAACTTCATTGAAAAAATCCCACTTACTAGGTATGTAGAGCCGCAGGGAAGGCGACGATTCGCACTACCAAATCAACGCTAGCAAAAAAAACTTACATCACCCGAATCAACCCATTCAAATCATCCAAACTTGTTGCGGGAAAGTTTGAGATGCGAAATTGCGTGCCTGCAAATTTGCCGTAGCCGCTGCCGATTTCGTAGCCGGCGGCGGCGATCGCTTTGATTCTAGCCTTGCCATCGGGATAGGCGTGCTTGGCCACGACGACCGTATTGCTGCGCTGCCGTGGATCCTCCACGGCAAAGTCCAAGTCGGGATGCGCTGCGATGAAATCGCATAAAACGCGGTACTTCTCCTCATGCGTGCGCATGATCGCGTCCATCTTTGGCAGCATATCGGCGCAGACCTGCGCGAGCAGGTAGATGTCGAGCACATTCGGCGTCGCCGGCGTCTGCGACTTCAGGCTGAATTCGTGCAGCCTACTCCACCGGTGGTAGGTGCCGACATATTGGCCGGCTTTCTCCAATTCCAGCCCACGTGCGAGCATGCGCGGACTCATCACCAGCACGCCCAAGCCCGCAGGTAGCCCAAATCCTTTTTGCACCGAGAAGTACAAGCCATCCACCAGCCCGATATCGCCTCGCCAAGTCGGCACGGCAGAAACTGCATCCACGACGATGAGTTTCTCTGGATAGCGATTGCGCAGCTTTTGCAGGTCTTCTGTGGGCAACATCACGCCCGTGCTGCTCTCGTTGGCGATTGCAGCGATCAGCTCCGCGCTCTTCGGTATCTCTAGCGCATCCATATCAAATCCATCTCCATCAGCCACCTGATGCACGCCGACCTTTTTTCCTGTGCGCTTCATCGCCTCAGCAAAACTTGCCGAGAAGCTGCCATTCACCAAGTGATAACTCTCCCGCGCCACACAATTGAGCGCGATGCGCTCCCAAATCTCGGTCGCTCCAGAAAAGAGAAATACATGATAATCTGCCGGCACATTCAGCACCGCCCGTAAGCCCTGCTCCATCTGCGCATACATGTCCATAAACCGCGAGCTGCGGTGCGAAATCGACATAATGCCCTCCTCGACAGCCTTTTGCAGGTGCTGCGGCACGGTAGGATAGATTTGGGAAGGCCCGGCGGTGAAGTAGATCATCTGAGTTTTCTTTAGGATCGGGCAAAATTAATGGTTTTGGATGAGGAGCATCCTATTCCCGATCATAGATTCTGCGTCATCGCTTTGAAAATGCAAAAATCCGTCGATATGCCTACGCACACCGACGGATTCCAAAGTGAGCACGATCGTGCTTAGTTCTTGTGCAGCTTCTTGATCGTCACGCCATTGGCGGTCGTGACGCGCATCATGTACATGCCTGTAGCCATGCGCGACAGGTCGATCGTGGTGCTCGCATCGGTGACGACGGTCGCCAGGACTTGCTGACCATCGGCTGCCCACACGGTCACCGTGGCGCCATCGGCATAAGCCTGCGGCAATTGGATCTTGAACAAACCATTGCTCGGATTGGGGGAAACGCTGACCTCTTCAGACAAAATCGGTGCGTTGGCGACAGTGCCATCGGTTTTGAAATCGACGTAGTCGGCAAACTCATACACACCGCCTCTGAAAATCGTGTCGCCGTTGGGGGCTTGCAGCATATACCAGCCGGGAGGCGAACTTGTGCCGATGCCGTCGCCAAACTCGTCATAGATGCCAAAGCTGAAACAATCGTTGGTGCCCACGGTCACGGGCGTGGTAATGAGGAGGCGGTTGCCGTCAAAATAAGGGCCGCCTGAAGCGATCACGGTTCCAGCGCTGTTTTTGATGTCCCAAGTCGTCTCTGATCCATACAAGTCGGGTTTCACAAACACCTTGTAGACACCTGCCGCGTGCGTCGAGGCTCCTTGCCAGGAGAGTAATTGAACGTTGTCGTTCGCATTCGCGTCTGAGGGAACTACGATAGCGATGTTCAGGTCATTGTTGGTTTGCGGAGCAAAGGCGATGCTGGGCAGGGCCACCGTGACATAGTCATAGTAGGCCAGATTGCCCGTCCAGTTAAAGGTCGTCGGGGTGCCGCCATTGACATCGTAGGTGAATGTAGCCGCTGTGAGGGGATCGTTGCCCATGTTGTGGATCATGACTTCAGGCGCGATATCGGTCATGCAGCTTTGGTGGGCGACTTGATTGTTGAGGCTCACGAGCGCGATATCGACAGCGTTTGCGGCCGTGGAGAGTGGCAACATCTTGCCGTTCAAAATCTCATGGGTGCTGCCGTCTTCGACCCAGACCACGAGTTCCATTGCTTGCTGTACCCATGATGGATCGATGGCAATGGTAAAAGTATTGGTCACGGCAGGCCCGCCCTGACTGGTGGTGATCGGCGTGCCATTGTGATCGGGATACATAATGCGGTTCACATAGTCATTGTGTGTCATCCCTTGCCAATTGGCGGCGATTCCCGACTCGGTGAGCACGGTTTGGATGCGCAGGTTGCCACCCGTATAAGCGCCCATTTGCGTGACGCTGACCGTGACGTCGACGCTGCTGCCGTTTTGCACCCAACTTGCGCTCAGGTCAAAAGGGGTCGGCGCTGCAATCGCCTGGTCATATTTCGTGCGGTATGAGGGATACATGGTGAGGGCGTGGTCGCCCCCGACAATCTCATTGGCGCCATCAAACCATGCCGTCGGAAAGCCCTGCACGGCATAGTAGGCATTGCGGGCGTCTGAGGATGCGTAGGTATGCACATCATTGTCGTGATGCTCGACGATGCCGACATTTGCGCCAGCGGCGGCGAGGTCATCGGCACCCAAGGCAGAGCCCGGGCAATAGTAGCACCAATTCCCAGTAGCGATCTCGAGGATCACGTCATTGCGCACGGCTTGTGCGGTTGTTGCTTGCCAGGAGAGCAGGAGGCAGAGCGTAAGCCATGCAGATAGGGTAGATTTTTTCATGAGAGATAGCGATTTTTCAGGATGAATGAGCTGCCCGCCAACGCGACGAGGCAAGGGAATATGAACGGTCATTTGCTCAAGGACAGATGAAGATTGGAAGGGTTGCGTGGGGGAGTGGATTTTTTGCAACCGGATCAAACGCACGATCACGTCGTCGCATTCGGGCCAATGCCAAAACTAACTTGAGCTACAGATAAGAATTCGATCCAAAAACGCCAATTCCGCAGGAATGGCCAAAAAATGTGATTGTTGCTTGTAGGGAACGGCTGTGACCTTTCCCTACATATTGACACGTGTAAACACTGCCATTCCTGCGGATTTGGCATCCACAAATGTCATCAATCCAGAACAGAAGTCATTTGGTACGCGAGCGCAGCTCCTTTATTTTATCGCTTCAGCGAAATCACAAGAGAATTGTCGCCCGCCACCAACATCGCACGGATGGAAGCGTAGGGGAAAAACTTCTCTTTGTTCCAATCGTCATATTTGATCATGACAGACAGGCCCGACTCCATCGGTGTGATCGACACGATGTCCGCAGCGTTCCAGGTGACCATGGCATCGCGCTCCATGTGTACCGGGTCGGGCAGGCTCTCGATCGTGATCTTAGAAATCTTCGAGATCGGATTGCGCGTCAAAAATCCAGCTGCATCCGACTTGGAAATCTGTGAAAACCCGGCGCCCGCAAAAAGCATCAAACCAATCAATACAATGGTGTTTTTCATATTTGGTAGTTTATGAGTCATAAAGCTAAGCAAATCAATACAATACCCGAAACTTGATTGTGTTTTCGATCCCTCTCAGCGCCTTGATCACCTCGGTATCGTACTTTTTGTTGATGTCGGTGATCACGTAGCCGATCTTGTCATTGGTTTTGAGGTATTGCCCCTCGATGTTGCAGCCGTGGGCGCTCAGCACATTGTTGATCTGGGCGAGGATGCCGGGCACGTTGCGGTGAATGTGCAAGAGCCGATGGATGCCCTGCTGAATGGGCAGTTGCAGGTGCGGAAAATTGACTGACATGAAGCTATTGCCGGTGTTGATGTAGCCGATGAGCTTGTCGGGCACGTAGCTCGCGATGTCTGCTTGCGCCTCTGATGTGCTGCCGCCCACGTGGGGGGTGAGGATCACATTCGGGATGCCCTGCAACTCCGTCACAAAAGGCTCATCGTTGCTCGCGGGCTCCTTGGGAAATACATCGACCGCTGCGCCGCGCAGTTTGCCAGCCTTCAAGGCTTTGGCAAGTGCCTTCACATCCACCACGAAGCCGCGGCTCAGGTTCAAAAGTACTGCGCCGAGTTTCATCTGTCCGATTTCCTTTTCGCCAAAAAAGCCTTTGTTGCTCGGGTCGCCGTCGACGTGCAGCGACACGACATCCGATGCTTTGAGCAGGGCTTTCAGTTCGGTCACGCGGTGGGCGTTGCCGAGAGAGAGCTTGTCGACCTTGTCGTAAAAGATGACTTTCATGCCGAGGCCTTCTGCGAGCACGCTCAGCTGCGAGCCGATATTGCCGTAGCCCACGATGCCGAGGGTCTTGCCCCGGATCTCGTTGCTGTTGGCGGCGCTTTTGTCCCAGATGCCTTTGTGGGTGAGCAGGTCTTTTTGGGGAATGCCGCGCATGAGCATGATGATCTCGCCGATCACCAACTCGACGACGCTGCGCGTGTTGCTGTAGGGCGCATTGAAGACGGCGATGCCTTTGTCGAGACAGCCGTCGAGATCGATCTGATTGGTGCCGATGCAAAATGCACCGACGGCTGCCAAGCGGTCGGCATGGGCCAGCACCTTGGCGGTGACCCGCGTCTTGGAGCGTATGCCCAAGATGCTCACGCCCTTGATGGCCTCGCAGAGCTCGTCCTCGCCGAGTGCCTGTGTCATGCGCTCGACTTGGTAACCCTCAAGGCGCAATGCCGCCTCGGCATTGGGGTGGATATTCTCCAAAAGCAACACGCGAATGCGGTTTTTGGGATAGCTGATCTCCATCGGGAGATTGTTGTGGTAGAGAAACTCGTCGAGGCTCGGCGCGATGTGGTCTGCATTGGAGCTCGCACTCTCGCGGTCGATGTTTTCTGTGAAGGCAAAAAACTTGACGTGCTCGCCGCCAAATTTCATCTGGTAGTCGGTATAGCCGTCGCCGACCACAAAGATTTCACCTTTGAGACCGAGCGCTTCGAGTTGCTTCACCTTGCCGCCACTCACGGCCAGCAAATTTTCGCGGTCAAAGCCGATGATCTTGCCTTTTTTGTCAGTCACAAACGTATTCGCAAACACCCGCTCGGCGGGAATGCCATACTCGGCGACGATCGGAATGATAAACTCCCTGAAGCCAGCCGAGATCACATAGATGCGCTCGGCATTGTCGGCAAAAAAGGCATGGTTGCGGGAGATGGAGCGTGAAACTTTTTTGCGCAGCCGCTTCACCAGCTTGTCGATGTCATCGATGTGCGCGCCGAGGATCGCCAAGCGCTTGCGCAGGCCGTCGGTAAATGATATCTGCCCCTCGATGCCCTGATCGGTGAGCTGCTTGATTTGTTCCAGCGCCTTTTCGCGGTTTTTGTCGCCTTTGAGGGTGATCTCGGCGAGCTCTTCGAGTGCCTCGACTTGCACGAATGTAGAGTCGAAGTCGAAGACGTAGTATTGATTTTCGGTCATTTTCCAGCGGTAAATTTCGGGGCGCAAGTTAGCAATTTGGGCGGATGGTTTTTTGCTAGCCTTTGTGATTCATGCGGTCATCCCTCGGCTTTCCTGATTATTGCGAAGCGCGCCACCGAGGCCGTTTCAGGGTGCATTTTTGTTCAGGACTTTCAAGACGAGGCCCTTGCCGAGGGTATAGTGGTGGGATGAAAGCGCCCAAAGCACCAATGCGGTCAACAAAGCCAAGGGCAGGAAAATGACCACGCCCAATGCACCCAAGGCTACGAGCGTCCACTGCCACCAATTGTCTGGGCGCTTCGTCAGCAGCGCCCGCCCAAAAACCCAACCCAAAAATCCGAGTCCCAATGCAATGACGAAAAGCAAGCAGCCTGTCCACGCAGTACCTGCATCAAGGCGCCCGCGCAATTGCCTGACCTGGGAAATGGCGACGGGCTGCGACCCTACCATAAAACTCGTATCGGCGATGGCCGAGACCTTGCCATGCACCCATTTGTCTTGGCCCTCGACCTTCACACGCACCCGGTCACCGTCCATCACAGCATACTTCATCTTGCCACGGCCACTATCGGGTTGCACCGACAAGTAGTTTTGGCTGCTCTCGGCCTCGGCCTGCGCGTGTGCAGGCAGTTGTTGCACACACAAAATCAGCAGCAATAGAAAGATTCTGAGATTCATCTGGGTTGAGGTGGATAGTGATGCAGCAATTTTGCAATCCGGAGCTTAAAGCGCTTACCCATGAGCATCGGCTTGCGCGAACCTTTGGCCAAGAACGCCAAAGCTATGACCCCAAAAGCTACAAATGCGATTGAAAATATGAACCCAACCAATGCAACTGATACAGTGGCGGCAACATACAAGCCAACAATGAGCAGGTAGACGCCTGCCGCAGCACCGATTGCAAAAGACACCATTGCTCCTACCCCGAAGTTGAATGCAGCATCCGTTTTTTTGCGGTCTGAAACATACACCTTTCCGATTTTTGACACTGGAAACGATTCTCCATCGACCACCACCGCGCTATCATTGACCGATTCAATCGTTCCCTTTTGCAAATCGGCTTGTCGGTCGATCATCACAAATTCGATCGGTGACCCACGCTCATATACATGTGCTACTTTGCCATGTTGCCCTTGCAAGATCATCACGTTGGTCGACGACTCTGCTTCCTCCTGCGCATCTAATCCGCTAAAAATTAGCAGCAACCAGATCATCAACAAGATTCCACGTGTAGGCATCATCTGTTTCCTTTATGGTCTTTGCAGGTAGTGAATGACTTTTGCAGAATAGTGCCGGAGGTTGAAAAACCTTCGCTTTCCTTCCAGAAGGGTTACGATTCCCATCAACAGCCCGATAAAGATGAAGGCCATTGCGATGATGAATCCCGAAAAGAGCAAGACCAAGAGAATGGTTGCAAAGAAGTAAATGTTTACAATCAGCATCAACAAGATCACGGCTGCGATAAACGCAACAAAGGATCCAAGAAACCAGAAGATCGCTGCGCTAGGCCTCCCAATTGGTTGCGTGAGAATGCTGCCCACAGATTCGATCGAAATCGATCGGCCACTCACAACGATCGTGCTGTCTGTGATTTGCTGCACATTCCCCTTGATCACGCCTTGGTGCACATCGCGAGGATATACCTTGATTTTTTCACCGTTCACGATATCTCCGACGGCTTTGCCTTGGTCATCTTGAAAAATCAAGGCCCGCGACGCAGATTCAGCCTCGGTTTGCGCAAATAGAGTGCATGCCTGCAACACCAGCAGCAATGTCACCAAGATGACCCTTAGTAGGCTGCCTTCAGTCTTCATTGGCTTTGGGGGATGCGGGCGGTGCCGCTTGTGTGGCGATCTTCCAGCCGCGCGCACGATCGTATGTCTTGCTGGCTTTGGCCATGAGTACTAAGCCGATGATGAGTCCCGCTGGCATCGCGACCGATGCTGGAATCGCCAAAATGATCGCCAAAACCAAAAATACCACGCCTAAAGCCGCATTGCCAAAGAGCAAGCCTACCCCCAGTAGGGTCACCAAATAAAACGCTAAGGTTACAATGAGCGAGGCCAAGAGCACCTTGCGCCCCGAACTGTACTTGTGCTCGTCTCGCAGACTCACAGATTGTATATAGTCGATCCCGATGGTGTCTCCAGACAAAACGACTTGTGTCGGCGTCACGCCGTTTAGTTGCTTGTTTGGGAAAGTTCTACGGTCGGTCGTGTATTTTACATGGATCGTGCGACCTACTTTCACCGTGGTCTCGATACCTTCTTTTTGCGAACTCAGCACTAGGCCTCCGCTGGCAGACTCAGCTTCAGATTGCGCATAGACTGCGGTTTGCATGAAACCTAGCGCCCACACAACAACAAGTACAATCAACTGAATCGATCTGTTCATTCCGGAAATTTTGATTCTAACCTCAAGATACAACTTTTCGTGCTTTCGTTGCACATCCAATCACATAGATTTTGCGGCACATTTTGAAGCCGCCTACCCGATGGGAAAATGCATCTGCGAAGGCCATTTTCAGCCCTTCCGCAGCCGCCAATCTTTGCCCAGATTGAAACGCTTGGAACCCAATGCGAACAAAATGATCCCCAGTACCAAGACCAATGGAAAGATGAATAGCGTAAAGGCGGCCAAGAATCCGATGATCACACGCTGCCCTTTGCTCGGGTTGTCGAGCAAAAACAGCAAAGACACCACAAACAGCAGTAGGCTGATCGGCTCTGCAACGAGGCTCCCCAAGATCAAGCCGCCACCGAGTGGCCGCTTGTTGCCACGCAGGTGCACGACCGTCTCCAGGTCCTTGAAGGCAAGCACCTTGCCCGCAACCGTGAAGCTACTGTCTTGTACAGATGTAATGCGCCCCTTGCGCACCATGCTGCTGTCTTTCAGTTGATAGTTCAGGCGATCGCCCGTTTTGATGTAGTGATGGCTTTTGCCAGATTGGGACTCGATGAGCAATGTTGAGGATTCTGCCTCCGTCTGCGCCCGCAAGCCGGTCGCAGCCAAACAGAGCAAAATCAGGACGACGCTTTTGAGGATGACTTCTTTCATGCGGTGAATTTGCGCAAAAAATGATCTATTCTGCGGAATGCTGGAAAGAAACGGTCGCCAGGTCTGCTGTCGATAGGACGCAATCGCAGATGAAACCATGCAGGTTTCCCATTTCTATCCTAAATTTCAGGAAAAAGTAATCTCTCCCTCTATGCGTGCCATCCTACAACGTGTTCGTCATGCCAAGGTTCAGGTCGATGAGATCACCATTGGCGAAGTGGGTCGCGGCTTGCTCGTCTTGCTCGGCGTCGCCCACGACGACACGGCAGCAGACATCGATTGGCTGGCCAAAAAAATCACCCAACTGCGCATTTTCAGCGATGCAGATGGCAAGATGAATCTGAGCGTGGAGGATGTCGGCGGCGAAATTTTGGTCGTCTCCCAATTCACGCTCTATGCCGATGCCAAAAAGGGAAATCGCCCTAGCTACATTCGCTCGGCGCCGCCTGCCATCTCCATCCCGCTCTACGAGCAGTTTGTCGGCACGCTGCGGGAGCGGTTTGCTGGGCACGTCGCGACCGGCGCTTTTGGAGCCATGATGGATGTGACGCTCCTCAACGATGGCCCGGTCACCATCATCCTCGACTCCCGCCAACAAGACTTCTGATCCCCATGCTGCGCTTTCCTAGGCTCCACCGCATGCTTTTGGACCATGAGTATTCATGGTTACGCATCATGCTGATTGCCTTGGTTTTACGATTGGGCTTGCTGGCTCTCATGGCAAACGAGCCACTCATCAGCGACAGCTTTTTTTACCATCAAGCAGCCATCCGCTGGGTGGAGCTCGGCCAAGTGGACACCTATTGGCCGCCGGGCTTGCCGATGTATGAGGCGGGAACGGTCCTGCTCTTGGGCAAGGGCGAATTTTGGGTACGCTTGGCGATGCTCCCTTGGTTTTTCTGGATGTGCCGCAGTTTTTACAATATCGTCTACCGCTTGCACAGCCGCGTCGCCGCCAACATCGGTCTGCTGGTGCTGGCCTTGTATCCTGCCATGATCCATCAATCGGTGGAGCCACTCTCCTACTTGCCTGCGGCGGCCCTGTTGCTCGCCTTGTTTGGGCAAATGCAATCTTATGTGGAGGAGCGCACACGCGGGCGCTTGTGGCGCGCGGGCATCCTCATCGGCATGCTCATTCTTTTCAGGCCCTCGGCTGCGATCTTTTTGATCGCTTTGCCACCGCTGATCCTCATTCGCCGTCGCAAACTGCTTCCCGGCCTCACGCTAGCGTTGTTTGCCGCCTTGGTCGTCGGGCCTTGGGTCTATATGGCGAGCAGCCACACCGGCCGTCTTATCCCCATCAACGATGCCAACTCCCGCAATTTTTACCTCGGCAACAACCACTGGACGCCTCCTTACAAGACGTGGTTCTATGGCAGCCACTGGACGGCCGACCCCAAACTGCCGATAGGATTCAGGCAGGAGTTGAGCACCATCGAAGCCCTGCCGCTGGGCGAACAAAACGGGGCGTTTTCGCGTGCCGCGTGGCGTGATATACGTGCTCGCCCGCTGGCATTTGCATGGCGCACGTGCTCACGCGTGCGCACACTCATGGCCTTTGACAGCTTTGCGGGCAGTCGATTGAGCTGGTCGGCCCATCCTTTGGCCTCGATCGGCTTGGCGGTCACAGGGATGGATGCCTTGTGGTATGGCTTGTTGTGCATCGCATTCATCGCATTTTGGTTTTCAGAGACACGCCGTGAGATGCCCGTAAGTACCTTGGCGATCATCAGCGGGTTCTTGCTGCTGTATGCATTGCCCTATCTTTTTTCATTTTCCCACCCGACCTATCACTTGCCGATGTTGCCGCTGATGCTCATTCCTGCAGCCATTTGGCTCGGGCAGTGCTTGGAGCTGGGTAGCGTGGCACGCAAGCTGCGCTTGCACTACGGTTGGAAATTTTGGATCGCGATCACGATATTCGCGGGCATCCAAATCGAATGGGTAGTTCAAATGCTGTTGATCCCTTGAAAATATGACGATCCAAGAAGCACAAGCCACCGTGGACCAGTGGATTAAGGACTATGGTGTGCGGTATTTTTCAGAGCTCACCAATATGGCCATGCTCACAGAAGAGGTGGGCGAGGTGGCCCGCATCATTGCCCGGCGCTATGGCGAGCAGAGCTTCAAGCCCAGCGACAAGGAGCTGGATCTCGGCGACGAGCTTGCCGATGTCATGTTTGTGCTTATCTGCCTCGCCAATCAGACGGGCGTCGATCTTGAGGCGGCTATGCAGCGCAACCTGGCCAAGAAGACGCAAAGAGACGCGACCCGCCACAAGGAAAACGACAAGCTGAAGTGAGGCCCATCGAGCCAATCGGCGCATTTTTTGATCTGGATGAGGCGGGCTGCATCATCAATCCCACGGCAATCGGCAAAATTCCGCCCAGCTATCGGATTGCGATTGATGAAATCATTGCTGCTTATCGACGCGAGGTGGGGCCTCGTCTGCATGCCATCTTTTTGAGGGGTTCTGTGCCACGTGGCATGTCGGTGGCTTCGGTTTCTGATTTGGATGTCGTTGGGCTAATGCATCACTTGCCAGAAGAGGAATTCATTCGCTGGGCGAAACCCACTTGGGCTGAGGGCGTTGCAGATGATCTGGTGGCGCGCCATCCTTTTCTACAAAAAGTTGACTTTGCGATCGCCCACCGCGATACTGTTGCTACGGAGCGCAGTCGCTTGGTCAGGTTGGTGCTCAAGACCCAGGGGCTTTGCATCTGGGGCGTCGACGACACGGTGGATTGGCCTGGTTTCAAGGTCGACCGGAGCATTGTTTTTCACTACCGATGGTTGGCAAGTGAGCTCGTGGAGTGGCGCACCACATTTTCACAAATGGCGCATTCTCCTGATCGAACAAATTTTTTATCGAGCCTAGCCAAGACGGTATTGCGTGCGGGATTTGAATTGGTGATGGAGCGAGAAGGGCGGTTTACCGTGGATCTCTACTTGTGCTTACAATGTTTTGGCACGCACTATCCGCAACATGCACATCAAATGAAGGCAGCCCTGCTCACCTTCCTGAATCCTGACGATATGGATGCTGCTGCTACAACATGGATCGAGGCTTTGGTTCCGTTTTTGGTGGATGAATGCAAGGCGAAGCTGAATTCCTAGTACAACCTTTTCAAGATTACTTGCCTATTGAGATGGACACGTGTTTCGCAATGTGCGATACGCCTAGGCGCATCGGATTTTGTTGGGGGCGCTGTTTCTATAAAGGTGAGACTCCTCTGGAGTCCTATCACAACCCAATGTCAGTGGCAACAGCACCCTGGCGTGCTAGTCTCCATACACATCTATATATCTCCATTTCGATAGGTCTGCTTCTACTTTCATTTCCAGAAACATACGCAAGTAGCAGGATCCCGCAGCAGCTGCGGGGTCTAACCTTTATAGAAAAACCAGCCCCATTGGTATCGATGCGCCTAGGCGTATCGCACAACACACCAATCAATATGGTCAAGATTTTCCTGAATGATTTCCTAGGCGGATTAAAAGCAGAAAATCCTCGATTCGCCCTGGAAGAGCTGTACCTATTTCGACTTTGGGCTGTTTGGGTGCCTATTATCCTTGTATAATCTCGTAAAGTGTTGAGCCACCCCTAAAAGAATCGAGGATTGGACTACCTTTACAGTTATTCCTTCGATTTCAAATTGCAATTTTTCTCTGGATATGACGATTTTCAATATTTATTGCGACGAATTGGGTGAGCAGCAATTCGGTGCGATGTCCCAAGCCATTGGTTCCTCAAACGAACAAGCAATACTCGGCTCGAGCCAAATTGTGCCCTTGTTGGTGAGCGCCATGGCGCGCATCACGCGCACCGAGGCTGGTGCAAAGTCCCTCGCCGAGATGATCGAGCGTGACCACGACGGCAGTATCTTGATGAAATTGCCCGATTTGTATGCCAATCGTGGCATCGGCAATGGCGATGTGCTCACGACCCTTATCTTGGCCGAAAATCGTCCCGCAGCAGAGGCGCTGATCTGCAAGCAGAGCGGCTTGAATCCTGCATCCACCAACAAACTGTTCAACATCACGACGCCCATTTTGCTCGGCATGATCGGCGCAAAAAAACGTGCCGACAAGATCAATACAGCCATGCTGGCCCAGATACTCAACAATTTTGCTGAGTTGCATGAAAGGGAAGAAAAGGCAGGGGCAACCCCGACCGAATCGCAAGCGAGCGCCATTCCTGGCTTTGGTGAGATCAGCGGCTTGCTCAAAACGGGCAACTTTGCTGGCATCGGCTCGATGATCACCAACCTGCTCGACAAAAACAAAGACGGCAGCATCATGGACGATCTGCAAGGCATGGCCAAAGGCTTCATCGACGGCGCGAAATAATCGCGGCTTCGATAGTACGACGAGCAGCTCAGGTCTCCTGAGCTGCTCGTTGCATGTTGGATGGGGCAGTATCGTCGTTGGTCGAGTTTCTGGGCAAATTGGTCGAGCGGTGTCGGCTGGTTTTGGGCGAATGATTACCTTCGTATTCTCCAATTACCCTAGAAATCCAGAAAGCATGAATTTCCTCGATCTTTTCACTTCACAGCTCGGCCCTGGCCAACTCGATGCCTTGAGCAATACACTCGGTGCCGACAAAGCGCAGACCACCTCTGCCCTTGGAACCTTTGTGCCGCTCATCGTGAGCGCCATGGCGCGCAATACCAGCAATCCAACAGGAGCTGATGCACTCGCCGGCGCGCTCGATCGCGACCACGATGGCAGCATCCTCACCAAGCTTCCTGAACTGCTCAACAATCCCGCGCTCGGCAATGGAGACGGCATTTTGGGCCACATCCTTGGTGGCAAGCGCCAAGTAGCCGAGCAGGCTGTAGCCCAGCAAAGCGGACTCTCTGCTGGCAGCACCAGCCAATTGTTTACGATTGTGGCCCCGATCGTGCTCGGCATGATAGGCGGCAAAAAGCGCCAAGAAGGCTTTGGCGCCGATATTTTGGCTGGCATGTTGCGCAGCTTCTCCAATACCCATGAGCAGCAAGGCCCACAAAACGATGCTGGCGGTGGCCTCTTGGGCACCATCGGCGGCATGGTTGCTGGCAGCATGGCTGGCAATGCTGGCGGCGGCAATGCCGGCAATGCAGCTCCTGCATCGGGTATGGGCAGCCTCATCACCTCGATCTTGGACCGCGATGGAGACGGCAGCGCCATCGACGATGTCGCTGGCATGCTCGGCAACATGCTTTCAGGTAAATAACCCGATTTCCTCCGAGGAGACATGTGGATCCCATCGTGTTTTGCATGTCTCATCGGGGCGGCGTCTTGGCCGCTGCAACATTCGACCCGACCTTTACAGTTCCAGCGATACGCTGCGGCAGCCAAGACGCATTTTTCGAATGCCATCACTGGAGAACCCAATCCAGATGATGGCATATCGATTTACAGGTGGGGTTCACACATATCCTGAGAGAATGTGTAACTTAGCATAGCGAAAATTAGAGCGCAGCCACTGCGCGAAATAGGGATTTGAATACGCGGCTTTCATATCAGGGCATCGCGTCGATGCTTGTCGGTGTTGCTATGCTTTCGGGCTGCGGCACAGACAGCTATTTTCCGTCGATGTCCAGCAACGACAGTCTGAATCACCCTGCGCAAGGGCCGACAGCGCCGCATGGCTGCCAACTGCCTGTGGGGCGCAGCACGGTCTCCGTGGAAGGTATGGCCGTAGATCTGTTGATGCCTTCTGATAAATATGTGGGCGATCTGCTCGTATTGCCGCCTTGGAATGGTGGCCGTGAGGAATGGTGCATCCATGCCCGTTTTTGCACGAAGGCGCTGAAACGTGGATTTCGCATCATCATGCCCGACATGGGCAAAAGCATTTATGCACAGGCCGTCTACCCAGAAACGCGCGCAGATTGGCAATCGCAAAAAACGATCACTTGGGTCAAGGAGCGGCTGGTTCCTGACCTGCGCAACAACTACTGTTTGCTCAAGGAGGGCGGCCAAAACTACGTGCTCGGCGCATCTGCCGGGGCACGCGGCGCGATCTTGCTCGCTGAGGAAATGCCTGATCTTTTTGTCGCTGTCGCCGCACTCTCTGGCGACTACAATCCAGGAGAAATGACCCAAGACAACATCTATCGGGGTTTTTTGGGCGAATTTGAGCGCTATCCGGAACGATGGAAAACGGCTGAAAATGTGCTGATCGGCACCACACAAATCCACGCGGCCGTGTACCTCGGGCATGGCAAGGCAGACGACGTCGTCTCCTATCAACAAACGGTGGCCTTGCATGACTTGCTGCGCAAGCAGCAACCGCAGCTCTCGATGCAACTGCATTTACCCGCCGATCAAGGCAACGATTTTACCTATTGGGGATCTGAAATCGGCAATGTCTTGGATTTTTTTGAAGGCACACAGGCTGGTCTTCCTGAGGGTGCCTCCTTGTAGCGCCGCATTTCCAGGCTCACTCATCGGCAGTCGATCACAAGAAATCCTTAACTTGGTTCACGCATTGGCGCATGGCGCACATGCAAGGGATTTGTGTTGCAATCTAAAAAGCATCTTGATGAAGAACTCTTTTTCCAAGTTTTTAGGACTCGTGGTATTGATGGCCATCTTGCCAAGCCTGCTTCAAGCCCAAAGCGCCAAAGAGCAATTGCCGACGCCATTTGAAAAAAATGGCCCCAATGTCACGACCACCTATGCCGAGATGGTCGCCTTTTACAAGGCATTGGAAGCCGCTAGCCCCACGGTCAAGATCATTCCCTTTGAAAATGGCAGCGATGTCGGCAAGCCGCAGCAGCTTGTGGTGATCACGGGCAGCAAGATTTTTCATCCCGTGCCCCTGCGCCAAGCCGACACCCGCATCGTGATGATCATGAACGGCATCCACCCTGGTGAACCCGATGGCATCGACGCGAGCATGATGCTCGCACGCGACCTGGCACTCGACAAGTTGTATGCGCCGCTGATCGAGCACGTCGCCGTGTGCATAATCCCCGCCTACAACATCGACGGCATGCTCGTGCGCAACAGCGTGAGCCGCGCCAACCAAAATGGCCCTGAGTCCTACGGCTTCCGGGGCAATGGCCAGAACCTGGACCTCAACCGCGACTTCATCAAGCAAGATTCCCGCAACGCCCGTGCATTTGCCAAGATGTATACCGAGTGGCGGCCCGACCTCTTCATCGACACCCATACCAGCAACGGCTCCGACTACCAGTACATCATGACCTATATCGCCACGATGAAAGACAAGCTGGACCCCGCCCTCGCCAATTATATGGAGACGGTCCTGAATCCTGAAATCAGCGCCAAGATGAAGGAGGCCAATTATGAGATGTGCCCTTACGTGCAGACGATGGACTGGGAGATGGTTCCCGACTCCGGCATCAGTGCCTTTTACGACATGCCCCGTTACAGCACCGGCTATGCATCGCTCTTTGGCGCGATGGCCTATACCACAGAGTCTCACATGCTCAAGAAATTTGACGACCGGGTCTATGGCACCTATCACCTGATCATGAACGCGCTCAAGATCGTGAACCGTGACCGCAAAATCATCGGCCGCATGCGCAAGGAAGCCTTGGAGGCGATCAAGAAACAGACTGAGTTTACCTTGAAATGGAAGCTCGATCCACGCATCAGCGTCCAGATCCCCTTCAAGGGATTTACAGCCACGATCTCACCGAGCACAGTAACTGGCTTTCCCCGCATCAGCTATGATGAAACCATGCCTTGGACCAAAAACATTCCGTTTTACAACCACTACGTTTCAGAAGTCACGGTGACCAAACCGACGGCCTATATCGTGCCCCAAGCTTGGGATGCCGTGGTCGAGCGCCTCAAGCTCAGCGGCGTCGTGATGCAACGCCTCAGCGAAGACGTGACGACCGAGGTCGCCATGTACAAGATCACCAAGTTTGATGCACCCGACAATCCCTACGAGGGCCACTTTCCGCTGAGCGGCTTGGAGGTGAAAAAGGAAACGCAGCAGGTGCAGTTTTGGGAGGGCGACTATGTGATCTATACCGATCAAGACGCCAACCGCTTCATCGTGGAGACCCTGGAGCCGCTCGGCGTCGACAGCTACCTGAGTTGGAATTTTTTCGATCCCATCCTCTCCCGCAAGGAATATTTCAGTCCCTATGTATTTGATACAGAGGCGCACCGCATGCTGGAAGCCGACCCCAAACTCAAACAGGAACTCAAAGACAAGATCAAGGCCGATACGGTTTTTGCACAAAGCGATTGGCAGCAGATGAGTTTTGTCTTTGAACACTCCAAACACATGGAGCCGGTCTACATGCGCTATCCGGTGGCGCGGTTGGAGAAGGGGACTAAGTTGCCAGTTGCCAAATAGGAGCAGAATTTACAGGATTTTCAGAATCGGTTGGGGTGTTGAATTTTGGGTGGTTAGGTGCTGCTTGTGATTTGTTTTGGGAATGAATTCTGGGCGAGTCTTGGCGATGCTGGGATTTGGTGGGTTGATTTGTTTTTCTTCTTTTTTGGGGGAGGATGGTTGTTATGGATAATACTGGTGCTGGATATTCGGGGACACCTTTGGTTGGGAAGTTGGGCATTCGTGCGGGGATGGTTTTGGCTTTTGTGGAGGCTCCTGCGGGTTATTTAGAGAATGTGCTGGGGCCTTTGCCTGCCGATGTTTTGGTGGCTGATTGGGGAGCGGATGTGCGGTTTGATCTGGTTCATTATTTCTGTCGGTGGCGTGCTGATCTGGAGCGGGATTTGTTGCCGCTGATGGGTAGCATCAAGCGCAATGGGACAATCTGGATTTCATGGCCCAAGAAAGCCGCCAAAATGCCGGGCGATATCACTGAGGATGTATTGCGTGAAATTTGCCTGCCGACGGGTTTGGTCGATGTGAAGGTCTGCGCTGTGGATGCACAGTGGTCAGCGCTCAAATTTGTAATTCGCGTGGAGCTGCGCTAGCCGCGAAGGTAGGCTGGCTCGAATTCCAAGATTCTGCGATGGATTGGGCAACTCTCGATGTGGGCGCCGGGCAGGTAGCCGGTGCTCATCAGGAATTCGTTTACGATCTCGCCGCCTGTGAATTTGAAGGTCTTTTTGAAGACCTTCACCCACTCGTCTTTGGTTTTGGGGTGATGGGCATCGATCCAAGCCTTGAAGGAGCCGTGCGTTTTTTGCAGTCCCAAGATCACTTGGGCATTGTGGATGGCCGCCTCTACCTTGAGCCGGTTGCGGATGATGCCCGGGTCGGCTAGCAATCGATCCACCTCAGCTACCCCGTAGTTTGCGACCTTGCCAATCCTGAACCCATCGTAAGCTCTGAAAAATCCGTCTTTTTTGTTGAGGATCGTGGTCCATGAAAGTCCTGCCTGATTGATTTCGAGCACAAGCCGCGCAAACAGCATGTCGTCGTCGAATATCGGAAAACCATACTCTTGGTCATGGTATGCCCGATGCACACTGTCATCCCGCATTTTCCAGACCGCTTCACAGTAACTCATGGACATCTGCCTTCGCGTGGATCAAAATTCTCCCTTGTCCAATTTCTCGATCTCCACCACCACAAAATCGATCAGTTCGCGGATATAAGATTCTGAAAAGTCGAAGCGGATGCCTGCTGCAGCATAGATTTCCGGGATCGGCCTTGTGTACCCGAGGCTCAATGCATGCAGGTAATCGGCCAATCCTTTTTGCGGATTGTTGCGGTAGTTGCGCCAGACGGCGATCGCACCTAGCTGGGCAATGCCATACTCGATGTAGTAAAATGGTACATCGTAGATATGCCCTTGTTTTTGCCAGAGTGTACCCAAGATGTGCTCGTCTCCCTCCCAGCTCACATAATCCCCGTGAAAACGGAGGAAAATATCTTTCCAAGCCTGCTCGCGCTCATCCGCCGTGTGAGCGGGGTGGTCGTAGACCCAAAACTGAAATGCATCAATCGCTGCAATCCATGGCAGCAGCGTGAGTGGCCGCGTCAGTTGCTCCCGACGCGCCCTGCGCAGGTCTTCAGGATCACTGTAAAACTCTCCGAGATAATCCAGCGTGAGCAATTCCAGGCTCATCGAGGCCAGCTCGGCGATCTCGGCGGGCATGTGCTTAAACTCTGCGATGTCGATGTATTGTGTCGCAAACGAGTGCTGGGCATGGCCAGCCTCGTGCAACATCGTCGTGAGGTCGCTCTGGGTGCCGACGGCATTCATGAAGATGAAGGGCACACCTGTCTCTGGCAATGAGTAATTGTAGCCGCCGGGCGCCTTGCCCATGCGCGACTCTAGGTCCAGGTGACCCATTTGCTGCATGATGCGCAACTTGTCTGCAAGGCTGGGGCCCAAGTGTTGCAGCACACGGATGGAGCCCTCGATGAGTTCCTCGCCATTCTGAAAGGGATGCAACGGCTCCTTGCCAAACTCATCGACCGTGAGGTCCCAATGCCTGAGATCGGGCAGGCCCAAGTGGGCCTGGCGCTCGCGGCTGCGGGCGATGAGCTGCGGTTTCACGACGCGCTCGATCGCGTCGTGGATGGCATAGCAGTCTTGGCGCTTGTAGTCAAAGCGGCCCAGGACTTCAAATTTATAATCGGCAAATGAGGCGTAGCCTGTGTTGAGAGAAACTTGATGACGCAGGGCCACGAGATCAGTGAAAAGCGCATTGAGGCGATCTTTTTCTACAAAGCGCGCCATGGTGATTTTGCGCCAGATGCGCTCCCGCAGTTCGCGGTCCTTGTTTTCCAAAAAGGAAGCCGCCTTTTGCAACGTGATTTGCTTGCCGCCTTCCTCGATGCTCAAACCAGCTGCGACCTCGTCAAATTCCCGTGAACGCCGCCTGATCTCGGTATTGAGCGGCACATTGATTTCCCTGAAAAGCTCGATGCGGGTGCGCACGCTGCGCGTGAGGACCAGAAACCGATCGGGATCAAGCAGTGCAAATGCGGGGGCGGCGTATAGTTTTTTCAGCAATTCATTGGCCTGAATCGACAGCTGCGGCAAAATCTCTGAGCTAAACTGCTCATACAATTGCTTGATCGGCTCACTCGTCGTGTCGCACGTCATCCTGATGAAGCGCCAAGCTTTTTCCTCCGCAACTACGAAGCTCAATTCGCTGGAGGCCTTGAGCCAATGCTCAACGTCTTCGACGGTTTCCAGTGGAGCCGCAAGCAAATCGTCAAAATAGGGTTTCAAATGAGCCCAGTCTGTGACGACAAAGTCAGTTGCAACAAAGTTACGCTCCTTGGGCTGGGGAGAATGTATGGTGATCGACATTCAAATTGGATTAATTCGGCTAAACTACTTATTTTGAAACAGATTCAAAAGCGCTCAGTACAAGCAATGATCGCTGCTTGTGTGCACGTGGTGTAGAATTTGATTGGGATGTATTGATGGTAAGTCTACATTATGGATAGGGTAAAGCAACTTTACTTTAGTTTCTCGACTTCAGAGCGGAAGGCTATCCGTTCTTATCTGGATGCCTTTCACCTCAAAGGCGAAAACAAGGCGATTGAGTTTCTCAAGTTGATCGAAAAAGCGCCCGAAATCACGCAGGAGCAAGCGGCCGGCAAGCTCTATGGTGAGATTCGTTCCAAGGCATTCATCATGATGAAAAGCCGGCTCCTCGATAAGCTCACCGAGTTTCTCACCCTCACCGTCAATCCCGACGCGAGCAAACGCGACCACGAGGCACCCTATCACCACGATTTGATCGAGTTTCGCAAGGCGATGCTCTATGCCTCTGCCCTGCAAGAGCGGCAATTGGGTAGTCTCGCGATCGAGTACCTGGAGACGGCGCGCGCGCTCGCAGCCCGCTGCAATGCTCCCGAATTGGAGGTGGATGCACTCATTCGCCTCAGAGGCCTCGATCGCACGGGTATTGATCGTTTTGAGGAACTCTCCATTCAGATTCAAAAAGCGCTGGTGCAGCAGGAGTGCGACATCAATGCCATCGGTCTGCTGCGCAAATTTTCAGCGATCCACTCCAGCCAAATCACTTTGGAGGAGGCGCGGCTTTCATTTTTGGAGGTACACCTCCCAGAGTTGGAAGACAAATTGCGACAGGTCTACAGCCCACGGGCAGACTACTTCATGCAGATGCTCAAGATTCACCACGGCTTCATTTCCCGCAACTACGCCTTGGGAAAAGCCGCCGCCCAGCAAGCGATGGAGGTTCTCAAAAACCATGAAGGCATCCGCAGCCCGCTCAGGCAAAGCGATACTTGGTTTCAGTGGGGCCGATTGGAATTGCGTTGTGAACATTATCCAGAGGCAATTGAGGGCTTTTTGAAGGCGCGCGCGCTCTTGGCTCCCGATTCACGGTGGCACCTGAACATCGCCCTGCACCTCACCTATTGCTACCTCTACACGCAAGACCTAGATGCTGCCCAAAAGTTGCTGGAGGAGGTCACGGGCGGCAAAATGGGTGCTGCACTTCAAAAGAACTTGCTTTCCAAAGGGCTCTACAATTACCTGACCAGCTGCCTCGCCTACATGCGCGGCCAGTACCACGAGTCATGGATGCGGCTGCAAGACTGCCAAGATGGCAACCTCGGCAAGGAAACTTGGCTCACATCGATGCGTCTATTTGAGGTAATGCTGCTCGTGGACAAAGGACAAGGCGACATCGCCAGCCAAAAATTGGAAAATTTGCGCAAGCACCTCGCACGCTACAATAGCCCGCAACGCATGCGCACCATCTACAAGCTCCTCGCCGCGCAAGACCGCATCGAGTTTTCATTTGGGCCAGTGCCTGGCGAAGAGGCCGAACTCGAACGACTGCGCACAGAGTTGCTTTGGGACTCCGTGAGCCAAGAGGTCGTGCGTTTTGAAGATTGGTATTTGGCCCATCGACAGCGCAAAGGCAAGAAGTGATCACGAGGCTAGGAAAAAAAACCGCCGCAAGCGTCTGCATTGCGGCGGCAAAATAGGCTATAGAAACACTGAGACTTAACGACTGAGGTTGAATTTGAAGGGGATCATGACCCAGACCGGTACAGGGCGGTCGCCCATGCGACCGGGTTCAAATTGAATGTTTTTGAGTTGCTTCAAGCAAGCCTCCTCAAAGATGGGGTTGCTGCGCTTGAGCGTGATGTGGCGCACATAATGACCCTGCGCATCCACCAAGATCCTGAAATCTACGCGGCCTTCCAGTTTGAGGTCGCGTGCCTCGACAGGATAGCCGATCGACTTGCGAATCTGGTCGAGGTTGGTGGGCATGGGCATCGTGCCGAGGTGGGCCTCAAATGGGTCGGGCTCTTCGGTTCCGGTGCCAATGCCTTTTCCCGTGCCAGAACCAACCGGATCCTTGATGGGTACCTCACCCGTGCCCGTCGGGCTGCCACCCAATCGATTGTTCCCAAGTGAGTCGGTCGTCACCAAGCCAGGCTGCTTGTCTTTGAACATTGAGTCGGCCGCCATCGTGGCTGCGGCAGGAGCCGTCGCCGAGGGTTTGATCTGGTCAAACTTTTGGGTGTCCATGCCCTTTGGTTGCTCGGCGGGCTTGGCCACTTCCTCCACAACAGGTGCCGTTTTTTCCAGCTCGGGGAGCACAGGCGTCACGCTCACCTCGGTGACATCGATCATTTCCGAGACTTGCTCGATCGCTTTGGGCGCAACGCGCTGCAGAAAAAAGAGCAGCAGGGTTACTCCCACAAAAAAGGTCGCTGCCAATCCGAATGCTTTGAGCACAGTTTTGGAATAGGCCGCCCGCAATTGGTAAGCACCGTAGGCTTTGTTGCGATCGTCAAAGATGATGTCGTTGAGATCTGCGTGGATGACATGTTGAGCATTCATAGTCTTAAGCATTTAGCGTTGCGTTGTAGTTTCAACGACCTCATGGTGCAAAAGCATATAAAATTCCACGAAGGATTCCGGCGCTTGGATTACACGGTTGGGCCGATGTAACCTTTTGCTTTCTGAGGATCAATGAGCCTCTAGCCTCGAAAATTTACCGACATGCGTTGCTCGAAAACGATGGTTTTTGAGCCCTCGTTGTAAGAAAATATGGTTTTGAATCTATTTCTGCGGCTCGCAAGGCACCTCTGGGTACTCTTGGTAGCAGTTTTCATAGAGTTCATAGGTGCATTTGCGGCAGAACTGCAGCTGACCAGTTTCTTGATTGCATTCACTCATGAACTCGTAGACCTCGATGTCTTGGAGCTGCTCCTTGACAATGCGCTTGGCGAGCAATTCGCCGGGCAGCATGATCACAAGCCAAATGAGGAGCGCTGGGGCGAGTGTCATGCGGCGACCTTTGGGTGGCTGCACGATGCAGGTGACGCGGCTGCGCAAGCGACTCCCCCTGAAAAATTGCAATGGTGCAAATGCTTCGCCGGTCTTCAGGCGCAGCAGCAAGCTTGCGTAGTGTTTGCGTTCGCCGGTCTGGGCGACCGCGTAGGCGTCGGCGGTGTATTCGCTCAGCAGCTCAAGCTCCTTGGAGATGAAATAAAATGCGGGATTCACCCACCAAATCAGTTGCAACACGGCAAGGAAGATCTTTTCCCAGGAGTTGTATTGCCGAATGTGGGAATACTCGTGCAGCATGACAGCCACCTGATCTTCAGCTGGCAATTGGTCTAGCGCTTGACTCCAGAAGATGTATTTGCCGCCGAGGCGCAGCGAGGCGGCAGACAGATCGGGCATGTCTCGCACCATGCGCACGCGGCCACCATCGAGGTCGAGCCACTCGGCGCGGTGGCGCCGAGTGCGCCAAAGGAGCCGCCCGAGCTGCACAAACATGCGCAGGCTCAGCATGGCACCAAAGCCCGTGAGCATGGCCATCAAAATGAACTGATGGCGCAGCAAAAAATCGTAGAATCGGCTCGTTTGGTACAAGATCACGTCGCCCGCCTGGGGCTGGGCACAGTGACAAAAGTCGTGGATATCGGTAGTAGAGACTGGAGCGGTCTTGTGCAACGAGGTTTGCAACGTGCCTTGGGCATCGTTTTGAACTTGGATGTGGCGGTAATTGGTTTGGGTGAAGGGAGGCGTGAGCGGCAAAACGAGGCTCACGAGGAGCACCAGGCCGAGCGTAGCACGGCGTGCGGCAAAGGAGGGTTTCAAAATTCGAAGGAGAGCATAGGCCACCAAGCCCATCCAAGAGAGCAATATCGTGGAGCAGATATAGCTCAGCAGACTCATTCGGCCTCGTCGATCAGTTTGCGGATCGCATCCAATTCATCGCCTGAGATCTTTTCATTGTCGACCAGGGTGGAGACCATGGAGGTCACATTGCCCGCAAAGACATTTTGCAGCACGTTTTTCATCAGGTTTTTCTGGTATTCCTCGCGTTGCACTGCGGGGAAATACTGGTGAGAGCGTCCAAAGGCCTCGTGGCCGATGAAACCCTTTTCCTCCAAGATGCGCACCACCGTGGACACGGTGTTGTAGGCCGGCTTGGGCTCGTGGGGCCACTCATCCACCAAAGCCTTTACAAACGCCTTTCCCTTGTCCCAAAGCAAGTTCATCACCTGCAATTCCAAACCTGTCAATAGCTTCTTGCTCATGTGCTTTCGTGCTGAACTACAAAGATAGTTTATTTTGTGGCAGATGGCAAATGTGTCTGCTTATGCTAGATTCACATCCAAATTGAATCGCAATGAAAAATGGAACCTGCGTGAAGTGCCAAAGCCCGACTGTGCGCGCACTTGAAACCTTTGACAGAAGCAACAGCAGTCGTGAACTGCACCTGGTGAACTATGGAGACCCCGAGGCGATCTTTGACAAGGAACCTACTTTTTACCCGATGCATGCCATGGCTTGCATGACTTGCGGTTATGTGGAGTTCTACTTGACGCTTGATCCCAAGGCATAAGTTTTGATCACAAGCCGATGGCCATCCCAGCGCCATTGCTGGCAGGTGGGAATCCAGTCATTTTCTTGGTCAAAAAGCTGTATATGTGGTGTAAGTGCCTACTCGACAACTTCGGCTCGCAATTGAAGGATGTATTGATGAGGTTCGTTTTGGGTGAAGATGAATATCGTTTTCCGCATCACACCAATCCCCGACAATAGGCATTGCATTGTGATGGAGTCTCGGACACCCGCCCCAACCGAGTCTGTCGGGTAGTCGCAGACACAAGGCTCGCTAGCACTGACCTTTGTGATGTGCAAGACTGAAGGGCCTTTGTTGATGAACGGGTACACGACGTGAAATCCCTTCGTGCCAAATTTGATTTTGCCTAGGTCCAGCTCGGTCTTGTCAAAAACGACATTCGCTATGCTATGCTCGACCTTGCTAGGAATGGTGATTGGGGGCTCTGGGAATGCATTGTTTTCGGGGGATGCGGAACGCCCACATGCCGCCCAGGCGAGACTCGCCCCGAGCAGCATGTAGATCCAAATTGGGGGTTTGTAGGCAAGCAAGGTCACTCGACGACCTCACCAGAAAACTCCAGAATGTGGTTGCGCGGATCGGTATTCACGGTCACCGTTGCCGACTTCTTGAAGATGCCGACGTTTTTGGCCTCCATCGACGTCTCTACAAAACCGCTACTGCCTGGGGGCACTGGCTCGTGGGTGTACTCGCTGACGGTGCATTGGCAGGATGGTTTCACGTTTTCAATGATCAGGGGTGCCGTTCCTGTATTCTTGAACGTGAATCGGTGCACGGCTTTGTCGCCCTTGGCGACCTCCCCAAATGCATGGGTCGTCTCATCAAACGCGATCGTGGTGATCTCGGGTGTGACGGGCTGCGCGACGGTGGAGACTGGCGTGACCGGGGTCTGTTTTTCGTCGGGTGCATTGGCCGACGGCTGGCAGGCGGTCGTGAGGGTAACCAAGAGCAAACTGAGCAAGAAAAACTTTTGAGGTGCAATCATTGTAAATGTGTTTTAAGTACAGCACAAACCTAAAACTATTTGTTTAGTTATACAACTATTATTTTAGTTTTTTAACTATGTTTTTCTTTTTGCTGGTTTTAATAGAATGTACCCCAAATTTTGCGCCCGTATCAAAACAACGTTTCAAGTTAACCTAAATGGTTTCGACGATAAAGACATAGGTCTTCCATTTGGCAACCTTCTCAACCACTGATTTATCGGCCATCGTGTTCACCCAATTGGGAAATGTAAAGCCGTCAACATTGTGAAGAAATGCCTCTAAGTTGCCTGATTTGATCGCATAACCTGCACTTTCAGCAATGGTACTTTTGGCAAAAACCACTCCAACAAGATTTCCTTGCTCATCGATCAAAGGACCACCACTGTTACCAGGGTTGACAGCCGCTGAGATTTGAAATTTGCTCACATCCCCCTGAACCCCACTTCTCGCACTTATGATTCCTTCTGTCACTTTTGCTTCTTCTCCCAGCATTTCTGCACTCGGAAATCCAAGCGCATATATTTTTTCTGCAGTTGATACACCACTGCTTCTAATTCCAAATGGTGGGGTTTCAAATTTCAAGCTCTTGTTCCCCAGCTTAATAAGTGCCAAGTCATTGCTTTGATCGGATGCGATTAATGTAGCACCGTACTTAGTCGTAAAATCCCCATCTATTCCCTTTACAGTAATTTCTTGGGCGTTTTCAACGACATGATAATTGGTAATTAAGTATCCTTCGGAGGAAAGAAGGAAACAAGTGCCCTGGCATTTTGTTGGTTTCGTTGCAGTCGAAACCT
Organism: Bacteroidota bacterium; assembly: GCA_031424495.1. Lineage (GTDB taxonomy): Bacteria > Bacteroidota > Bacteroidia > J057 > JADKCL01 > JADKCL01. The sequence continues at coordinate 55,242 of JANPHP010000061.1, forward strand.
TACCCCATGGATTTTTAGGGTCCTCTTGGACTTTTATAGCTGTCCCGGTGGCAGTGAGAATCAGTTCTCCCCACTCCTCTTGACTGCTCACATGCCACCTATTTACATTTCCTTTTATCGAATTCAAGTTTCTTGCAATCACCACATTATCTCCTGAATTCAAATCAATGGTTAGCGATTGCGGGTAGTAGGCGTCCTGCAAGCGAATTGAAAAGCGTCCTGTTGAAATTACTTCAATCGTTGCAACCTCGTTTACATTGGCCGAGGTCACTAACTGATCATTGATATAAACCCTGTAACTAGATCGCTCCTGATGTCTACCATTGAAAGCCGTGTAGAAGCTGAGTTTGGAAGTCGTTGCTTGTCCCATCGCATTGTGGCAGGCCAAGCACAGAACAACACTCACAATCATGATTTGAAGTATTTTGTTCATAAAAACTCGAATATAAATGACGCTAATGATTCTCCTGAAAATCAACAACAAAAATACTTCAATTGGTGAATCTATCAAGCGTTCAACCAATATAACACCAACTAGCTCTCACATGTCAACAAATCGAGGAGCACCCAATTGCTAAAAGGCATCTGTTGGGAAATGAGTACCAATTCTGTTTGGTTTTGGGGATAGTGAATGGGGTGCTTATTCTTATATTGTCACTTTCTTCGGGCTGGTTTAAGGCTGGTGAATGTCTGTTCCTTTGATGTCGGGTGGACACCCATTCGGTTACCTGCCATTACTTTTTCCCAACAATTCATCCCCCGAGCTGGTTGATTGCCTATTACCTTTGCACCATGAATACGTCTCTCGACAGCAGCCCTGCTCAAAAGCTCTCTAAGCTCATCATTGTCGGCGACCGTGTGCTTGTGAAGCCCAAGGCTGAAACTGAGCGCACCAAGACAGGTCTATTCCTGCCACCCGGTGTGGAGGAAAAAGAGGAAATCGGCTGGGGTTGGATCATGAAAATCGGCCCTGGTTATCCCATCCCAATCCCAAGCGACGATAATTTTGAACCTTGGAAAGCTGCCGACGAACGCATCAAATATGTGCCGCTGCAAGCCAAGGTCGGCGACTTGGCAATATTCCTCAAGCGTGCCGCCGTCGAGGTCATCTATGAAGACGAGAAATACTTCATCGTGCCCCAAGGCTCGATTTTGATGCTGGAACGCGACGAGGATCTCTAATTCCCTGCGATGAAACGCACCATCCATATTGCAATGAGCCTGGACGGCTATATTGCCGATAACCAAGGCAGCATCTTCCGCACTTTTACGATATACGTCCCTCATTAATAAGTTTTTACATTTTTGACTAGGCACTACACCGCATGATTGTGGGCAATATGTCGGGTGCCGATCGATAGGGAATGGCATTTCTGAGTATTGCAGTCCACGTGAGTGTCAGATTTTTTTCAGCTCCACAGTCGCCTTGGATGGTATGGGGACCCTCCTGTCGTCGGCGATATCTTGGACATTACCCTAGATGGCGGCGACTTCACGTAGGTGGCGTCGCGTATGCCTGTCTCAGTCACTCCCTATGGTGCGATACCCGCAGCAGTGACTTCGATGCGCATGACAAAACGGGCATACTGGAAAACCTGAGGGAAATGCATACATTAAATTTTCGATCAAATAGCTGTATTTAAGCTACTTATAAAACGCAACATTCAAAAAAGGCTGAAACAAACGAATTTTCAAAAAGTTTTGAACATTCCTTTATATAAAGTTGTTTAACTATTTTCAAGATACGTTAAACATTTCTAATTCTTGATTACTAATGGGACCAATACTCAACATCGCTGTCATTCCCAAGGGGGATGTCATCGCCTTCACCTTTTTCATCGGCTATATGGCTATGCTTGCGGCTTCCGTTTTCTTCTTTTTTGAACGAGGAAGCGTCGATGGAAAATGGAAACTTTCTCTCCTCGTTTCAGGGTTGATTACTGGCATTGCTGCGGTGCACTACTATTACATGCGAGATTATTACCTCGCAACCGGGGAAACTCCCACGTCCTTGCGTTACATTGACTGGACGCTCACCGTACCCCTGATGTGTGTGGAATTCTATTTGCTCACCAAAGCCGCTGGGGCCAAGATTGCCCTGCTTTGGAAGTTGATTGCTGCAGCAGTATTGATGCTGGTTGCGGGCTACATCGGAGAGGCATTGACAGATGGTTCGACCTCCCATTCCGTGATCTGGGGAGCGATCTCGACCGTCGGGTACATTTACATCTTGTACACGGCATGGATAGGCGAGGTCGCTCAGCTTGCCAAATCGAGCAAAGATCCTGTCATCATCAAAGGCATCAAAACGCTGGCTTGGTTTATATTGGTGGGTTGGGCGATCTACCCTATCGGCTACATGTGTATGCCAGGCGGTTGGCTCAACTTGGGTTTGGGCTGGGAATCCAAGAATGTCGATCTTTTTTACAACATCGCAGACGCGATCAACAAGATCGGCTTTGGTTTGGTGATTTACAGTATCGCCATCGGCGCTGGCAAAAAACAGGCTGCATAAGATTCAAAGGCGGCGGCAAAATGAATTGGGATTTTTGTGTGGACGATATTTTTTTGAAAAGTCCCCGCGTCGGCGGGGACTTTTTGTGTTGCTACAGCCCTACCAACGCAAAGCAGATGCCTCCCCTAGGCCAGTACCCTTGATGCGTGCAAAGACCCTGGTGTAAAGGATTTCAATGGGGGAATGTTGCAGATGGACTGTTGGGTATGGATAACCTGAGTTCTGAAACAAGATTTCCGCATTCGTTCAAGTTAGTGAAGTGCGACAGCGACCCGCTCCATTGAAAATGCTGGAAATCTGTCCACTGCCAGATGGTTTTGTGGAACTCAGCTACGCTGTTTCGCGGCATTGCTGATTTAGTGAGTCACACTCAGATCCCGATACCGATTTGGAATCCGATCTTGGGAAATACACCGTTGTAGCCGGGCTCGGTTACACTGATGAATGAACCCGACCTGATGTCGCCAAATGAGCGCTTGATGCCGCCGCCCGTAAAGAAATCGAGGAAAAACTTGTTGCCCATGGCGATCTGCATCCCTAGCACGACGCCCCCAGACACTTCATGCAAGTTTTCATCTTGGGTCACATTTTGCTGCAAGATCCAATCCCAGCTCTCCACCGACCGCTGCAAAAACCGATGCCCCGCAAACGGGCCGGCATAAAAGCCCTTGAAAAACCAGAAGTTGCGGCCGTTGCGTGAAAAATCTTGCGGCGGAATCACATAGAGTCGGTATTGGAGTTCTTCCTGGAAGCCAAACTCCGGCTTGGGATTTTGCAAATTGTAGCCACGGCTTGCTTTGGAATGCAGACCCAAGCTGAGCATGAGGCTGCTCTTTTGCTCGCCCAGCATGCGCTCATAACTCATTAGAAATGTGCCATCCGCAAAATGAAAGGGGCTTATCTTGATGATGTTTTTCACCGGAGCCTCAACCTTCTCAGCCTGAATGGGCGGTGCCTGCGCCATCAGCGCTTGGAAACCAATTCCTCCAAAAAACAAGGCTGCAATCGTGAATATTGTAATCGGTCTCATGATCTACGAGGTGAATATTTCTTATTGAGTATAAAAGATAAGGAAAAGGTCGCTTCCCCCAGCGCCATAGCTCTGCGTCTCCCCAAACATGACTGTGCGGCCCGTGGAGCTAACCAGACATTCGCGCAGGCGGTCTGTTGCCTGCCCGCCGTAGGATATGCTCAAGATATCATTTCCCACACTGTCGAGCAGCGCAGTCCTGAAATTGTCGCTGTAGCCGTAGTCGTATTCCACGGCATCAAATCCCGTGAACAAGAGCTTGCCGTTCGACAGCTCCGTGATCTGCCCGTAGTAGGGTTGATCTTGCCGACCTGTCGCGTAGCTGAGCACCAGATTGGAGTCCAAAAAGGCCACTACATGCTGCCCGTTCAAATCACTTCTTGCAGAAACCACAAAGCGATTGTCACGCGTTGCCAATGCCGCATAGACACGCGGATAATTGCTGGGCATCCCTGGAACCGCTTCGTAACCTGAGTAGTTGCCATAAGCATCAAATTTCAATACACCGTAACGATTGCTGCCGCTGTTGTAATCGGTAGCACTCACAAAGGCATAGATGCTACTGTCCACGCCTTTGCAAAACACATGGTTGAACTTACCGCCATTGTAATCAGCAAAGCCAACCTCGCTGATCATGATGCCGTCTGTCGTAAACCGCAACACAATCGGGTAGTTTTCTGAGGTAAAGCCCACGAAATAACTCCCGTCTTGAAGGCGGTAGAAACTGGCGTTTTGCGGCGTGAATCCTGTATTGGCCAAGATCGTCGTGCTCACAGTCTGTTTGACCACATTGAGGTCGGCATCAAGCATGGTCATCACAAAGTCGGCATGACCAAAGGTCCCCGCGTTTCGCGTCCCAAAGACGGCATACCCTCCGTTATCGGCAGGAATGACCTTCCAGCCGACTTCGTCATAGACAGCATCGCCCGTGGTATTGGCATAAATCAATTTTCCATCGGCGTCGATTTTTGCGACATAGAGATCATAGCTGCCTTCATTGTCATTTTGGCTCCCGCCGACAAGCACAAAGCCGCCATCGGGCATGGCCGCAAGGCCGCCTGCTACTTCGTTGTGAGATCCGCCATAGGTATGCTGAAAAGGCGGTGCCTCTGGTAGCGGCGTATCTTTCAAACAGCCCGTGAGCACTACGAGCATCGTCGCCAAAAACAGGACTGTTGTTTTTCGTAAATTCATTGATGCCATACTGCAGCGAAGCTAATCACCTATGTTACAAATTTATCACCAAAAAAAATGACATCTACTACACTTCGCCGAGCACTTTGCGTTGCAAGACTGGCGATCCATGCCTAATTTCATAAATTGGTGTCATGTTTATACGAGTCTGCCACATGTACAAAACAATTGCAGGAGCATTATTGATTTGCTGGTCGCTGGGGGTAGCGGCACAAGTGCCGCAGCACGCCTATTTTCCGCAGGCTCTCTGCAAACAGGAGGGCGTGAAAGTCGTCACAGTCTACGAGACGCAGATCGACAACCCGGGTTCGCAGTCAGGTCATGCAAACCGCATTCGCCTGGCGCGAGACATGATGCGCCAGAATTTCTACAATACCGATGGACTCGCCTACCGTAGCCTCAGGTTTCAGGATGGGGGCAAGTCGATCAAGACTGAGGTATTGCGCACCTACAATCAGCAACAATTGCTGGGCAAGGAGGTGCAACAGCACTACAATACCAATCTCTCTGACAGCACAAAACTGATCCAAAGCCATCAAGCCTTGTATGCTTATACAGCTGCGGGTGCGGTGCTGAGTGTGGAAAATGCACTCCTCTCGGCAGATAACCTCACCAAAGTCGACAGTGTGGCTTACATGCGCGATGCTGGTGGCATCCTCTCCTTGGAAGCTATCTATTCCCTCAAGGGTCAGCCGACCTGCATTCTCCAAAAGGCCTATACCTACCGCAAAAACTACATCTCATCGATATCGATGGTCGGCGACCTATCGCTCAACCGCGACGAGTATGAACTCGACGACAAAGGCCGTGTGGTCAAGGAGCGCAACTATGGACCTGGTGACGAACTCCCCCGGTTGGAAACGGTTTATGTCTACGATCCACGTGGATGGCTGGAGGAAATCAGGTACACTCCCAACTGGCAGCACTTTGCGAAAGACCAAACCGTCGTCTCCTGCAAAAACAAGTATGACGACCACGGCAAGCTCGTCGAGGTCCAGCAAGACTACGGTGACGGCAAGCGCCGCATGGAGTTTTATGACTACACTTACTGGGTAGAGAATTGATTTTCGCGATTTTTCTTAATTTGGTGGAATGCGACAGTTCACAATAGCGATTTTCTTGCTCCTCGGTCTTGGTTTGCAAGCTCAAGTTTTTTTGCCAGGCAAGCTCATTACGGCCGACGGAGATACCCTAGTAGGCCTCGTGGCTGAGCAGGGCGGCATCACCTGGTCCTACAGAGCCGCTAAAAATGAGCCTGTGAGCATCTACACTCGGCGCCAAGTCGTCGGCTTTGAACGACAAGACGAGAAGTATGAAGAGCACTTGATCGAGGTGCTGCGTGGGAAATTTCCAGAGCGGGTAAAAGATTTCTTGCTCGTCGTCGAGGAGGGTCAAGTAAGGTTGTTGCGCTATGACGGCGTCGGCATCTTTGGCAGTGATCATGTGGGTTATTACCTACATGAAAAAGGGATGGGCATGCCGCTGCGCGTCAATGTCGATGACCACAATTTCAAGATCCAGATGAGTCAGTATTTCAGTGACTACCCTGAACTCGCCGACCGTATCAAAAGCAAAGAGCTGCAGTATGCCAAAATCCAGGAGATCGTTCAGATTTTCAATGCATGGTATAAGCTGCAACCCAAAAAGGAGCCCGTCGTCCCTGCGACCGATCCCGGCAAGGCACCCAAGGAGAAAAAAGCAAAAAAAGTCGAGTCTGAGCCGATGATGGAAAACAGCGATCAGTCCAAGGAAAACTGATCGCCACGCTATTCACCCGCATGCATTCCCCTTGAGCCCGACACAAAAAAAATCAATTCTACGCAGGCTGCTGCCCCGAGTGGCCTACATCATAGGTGTCTTGCTCGTCTTGCTCATCGCTGGCGAGATCACAGCCCGCTTCATGGGCTATCGCCCTTGGCACGAGACCGTGCAGACGATGCAAGTCGTGCCCGAGGGTCGCTTCTACCAAGCCGATAGCATTTTGGGTTACAAAGGGCGGCCCGGCAAGTTTGAGCTGCTGCTCAACGACAGCCTGCGCTTTACCGTGACGCACGACGCCGATGGCTGGCGCAAGACAGGCCCCGACAGCCTGCAAGGCGATAGCCTTCCTGAAATCTGGATTTTCGGCTGCTCATTTACCCACGGTTACGGGGTCAACGACGCCGACAACTATCCTGCAGTCTTGCAGAGCATGATGCCCCATTTCCGCATTCGCAACTATGGCATGGACGGCTATGGCACGCTGCAAAACTGGCTGGTGCTGAATCAGTTGTTGCAAGCAGGCAAGCGCCCCGCGACCGTCGTGCTCGGCTATGGTGCATTTCACGACCAGCGCAACACCGCCAACCGCTACTGGCACAAGGCATTGCATGGGCAACGCATTGCCGACAGCCTGCGCTATCCTTTCATCCGCCTCGACAAAAAAGACTCACTCATCTTGCACTACGGTCATATTGCCTATCATCCGCTGCCTTTGCAGCGGCAGCTCGCATTGCTCTCCCTGGTCGAGAAGCGCTGGAACGACAGCGAGGACCAAGGCTTGCGCAGCAAGTTTGTGACAGAGGTGCTCATCCAACGCATGGTCGGCGCTAGTCGCGACGCTGGAGCCCATTTTGTACTGGCCGGCGTCTATCGCCACCCTGAAACGGAAAAGATGCTGCGCACATTTCATCTCGATAACGTACCTACAGTGGACATCAGCCAAGATCTAGCGGATCCCGACCTACGCATTTTGCCCGGCAATGGCCACCCCAATGCCAAGGCACATGCGATGATGGCCCAAGTCCTGTATGATTATCTGCAAGTGCATGACTTGCCCACGAATGCAAATCCACACAAGTAATCCTTGCAGCACCTTGTATGTGCGGTGCTTCGCGACTAAATTCGCCGATCAGAGAATTTCAATGGTGTTTCCATGGCAGTGAATCTAAAAGACCCCCAACTGTATTTCAACCGAGAGCTCAGTTGGTTGCATTTCAACGAGCGCGTGCTGCAAGAGGCCGAAGACGAAAGCCAACCCTTGCTGGAGCGGCTCAAGTTTCTATCGATTTTTTGCTCCAACCTCGATGAGTTTTTCATGATACGCGTTGCCGGCCTCAAGGAGCAGGTCGCAGCAGGTATCCATGAACTGCCTGCCGATGGCCTCACCCCTGCCGATGCCATCGATCGCATCTCCACCAAGGTACACCACGACGTGGAGCGCCATTGTCGGCTGCTCAATGACGATGTGCTCCCTGCTTTGCGCAAAAAAGGCATCCGCATTCGGCACTATCCCAGCCTCACCAATGAGCAAAAGGCTGAACTGACGGTCTATTTCAAGGAAAAAATATTTCCCGTGCTCACGCCGCTTGCGGTCGACCCATCGCACCCCTTCCCACAATTGCGCAACCTCGGACTGAACCTGCTCGTCGAGCTGCGCGACCCGCTGCAAAAAAAGGAAAAGAAAATCGCAGTGCTGCCGATGCCCAGTCTGCTGAACCGCTTCATTCCGCTTACTGGCAAAAATAAAGGCGACGTCTTGCTGCTCGAGGACCTCATCGTGCCCAACTTGGAGATGCTATTCCCCAACATGATCATCGATGACGCCAACTGCTTTCGCATCACCCGCAACGCTGACATGGACCTGTCTGAGGCCGAGGCCGACGACTTGCTCAAACTCATAGAGCGCGAATTGCGCAAGCGTCGCATGGGCACGCTCATTCGCTTGGAGGTCTCTGACAAAATGCCGAGCGAGAGCCGAGAGTTTCTGCAGCAGATCACCAAGCTCAACGCCAGGGCCATTTATGAAATCTATGGCCCTTTGGATGTAGCATCCTTCATCCAGTTTCTGGACTTTGATTTTCCCGATCTCAAAGACGCAGCATTCACGCCTGCCTTGCATCCACGCATCACCAAGAGCAGCAATATTTTTGACGCGATCCGCAAGCAAGATATTTTGCTGCATCACCCCTACGACAGCTTCAATCACGTGATCGACCTGGCGCAAGAGGCGGCCCGTGATCCACAGGTCTTGGCGATCAAGGTGACCCTGTACCGCACGAGCGGCAAGTCCCAAATCGTGCAAGCACTCAAGGAGGCAACCGCCAAGGGTAAGCAAGTTACAGCGCTCATCGAGCTCAAAGCCCGCTTTGACGAGGAGACCAATATCGTCTGGGCCAAGGAACTCGAGCATGTCGGTGTCAATGTGATCTATGGCTTGCTCGGCCTCAAGACCCACTGTAAATTGCTGATGATCGTGCGCCAAGAAGACGGCCACATTCGCCGCTATGTGCACATGAGCACGGGCAACTACAATGCGCGCACTTCCAAAATCTATACCGATATCGGCCTCATGACGGCCGATGAGGCGATCGGCAAGGATGTCTCGGAACTCTTCAATCTGCTCACGGGTTACAGCGGGCAAAAAGAATGGCGCAAGCTGTTTGTGGCGCCGATCAATTTGCGTGACAATCTCACCAAACTCATTCATGCCTGCTGCACCGAGCACTCTGCCGAGCAGCCTAGCCACATCCAGATGGTCATGAACCAACTCGTGGATCCGCAGATGATCCAGGCGTTGTACAAGGCGAGCATGAAGGGCGTGAAGATCGATCTCATCGTGCGAGGTGTCTGTTGCCTCAGGCCTGGCGTGCCGGGCATCTCAGAAAACATCACTGTGCGCAGCATCGTGGGTCGCTTTTTGGAGCACTGCCGCATCTTTCATTTCAAATACAACGGGGTGCAAAAGACTTTCATGGGCAGTGCCGACCTCATGCAGCGCAACCTCAATCGGCGCGTCGAGATTCTGTTTCCGCTGGAGGATGTCGAGCATCAGGAGCGTGTCTTGGAGATCTTGGGCTATTTGATGAAAGACAATGTCAAAGCGCGGATTCTGCAAGAAGATGGAACCTTCGCGCGGGCGCACCTCCGTCGCAACGAACGGCATTGCGATGCACAGGCAGCCTTTTTGGCGCAAGCCGCTGAGCGCAAGCAACAGGTGGATACCATCTCCAAACAAGACGATTGAGTCTATTTGCTGGTGCTTTTGCGACCTACTCTTCGTGGAATATGAGCATTGGAAGCATGATGAATTTTGATTTGCAGCCGCTGCATTTGGGAAATGCGGTGGTGAAGCTTTTACCGCTGCGCGACACCGATTTTGAGCAATTGTATGCAGTCGCGGCCGATCCCCTGCTTTGGGAGCAGCATCCCAATCCCGATCGGTACCAACGCGCCGTTTTTCAGAATTATTTTGAAGGTGCCTTGGCTTCCAAGGGCGCATTTTTGGTGAGGGATGCGGTCACCAATGCCGTGATCGGGTGTAGCCGCTATTATGACCATGATGCGATTGGCGACAGTGTACTCATCGGTTATACCTTCATAGCGCGCAGCCACTGGGGCACAACGAGCAACCGCGCCTTGAAGCAGGCCATGCTCGACTATGCTTTCACCCAAGTGGGCCGCGTGCAGTTTCACATCGGTGAGCACAACCTGCGTTCGCAAAAAGCAATTGCCAAGCTCGGAGCCCACAAGATCGACGAGATCGAGGTCGCCTACTACGGCGAAGCCGTCAAGCGCAATTTTGTCTACGAGATTCGCAAAGCCGATTGGTTATTGTCTGCAGAATGAAGGTGAATGCAGGGGGCTGGCTATGAATCCCCTACCCTTTTATCGTTTGAAAAGGCCGCCGATTCTGGCGAGTAAAATGCGCCATTTTGGCCCTGCCTCAGGAACTGCTCCAGCCCAAGGCCAGCCCCGACGCAGGTAATATTTGCCAAATGTACCCTGGCTGATGCCCCATTTTTTCCGAAATTGAGCTCCGCCGTCGTTTTTGACCACCTTGGAGGTGCTTTTGGTCTGGAAGTGGTAGACTCGGCTCAGGCCGAGGCCTTTGAAGTAACGCACACCAGCTTTCCAGAGCTTCATCGAGAAATCAGGATCAGACGACATCCCAGGACTGAACTCTACGCTGTAACCTCCGACGAGATCCCATAGCCTTTTGGGCACCACATTGGGTGGCCACGTGCTACCTGTCCAGTCTTCCTTGTCCTCGCGTTCAGCCATCCATTGGATCAGGTCATCCTCCCGAAAGCTCTCCAAGTCTTGCCCAAAATCAAAAGGGGCGAGCACACAGAGATTGCCTGTCGCCCGCGGCTCGATCATGGTCGCCGACATGAACCACAGATCGTTTTTGCGGCGCACGATGTCTTGCCACAAATAGTCGTCCCAATCTGGCAGCGCATACATATCGTCGTTGAAATAGGCGATGTAGTCTGTCTTTGCGAGCGTGGCCGCAGCATTGAGCGCATAGCAGACGCCGACATTTTCTGCAGTCCAGGTGTGATCGATCTGCTCGGCCCGCACCCAGTCGAGTGTGCCGTCACTGCCGTCGTTCACGTGCACGATGACCTGATGTGCGTATTTACTATGTGTCCTCAGGCTTCTCACACAGCATTTCAAATAGGGCAGATTGTTCCACGTGGGAATCAAAATGCTGAATTTTGCGCCCTCGGCGACGGCAAAGCTGTGTGATTCAAACTCCATGCGGCTGCAATTTAATGGGCTTCTCCCAGACCACGCAAACTTTCTCGATCAAAGGGATATGTGAGCAGGCTTTGCTAATTTTCCGGTTCACATGGACATCGCCCCAAAAGCCACCAACATCGCCATCGTCGTGGATCAATTGCATCCTCGGGTTTGTTATGCCATGGACACCGTGCTGGGCGATTTTTTGGGTTTGGTGCCGAGGCTGATTGTGTCGAATGATGATGTTGCAATCCAAGAAGCGCAAGCTTCAGGCATCCCGACCTTCAGCTACCGCCGATCTTTTGTCGAGGGCATGCTGGCCCTGCCTTGCAATGGTTTGCTCTATGAAGACATCATTCGGCAGGCGAATGAGGAGATTGAATGGTTTGGCGCCGTGTCTGCACAATTGCGCACGGTCGACTACATTGCCCAAATATTCTACCACCTCACGCAGTATGAGTTGTTGCGGCCGCTCAAGCAATTGGAGCTCGATCGACATGATCGTTATCCAGATGGCCCGGACGGATTGTATGTCCACGACCTTTTGGACAAGGTGCAGGAATCCATCTTTCCGCACTTGGCGGTGAGGCCGCAGCCCCGTGCGTTTGATTTTGAGATTACGATCGACGTCGATCAGCCGTGGAAATATCTGCACAAGCCGTGGATAGTGCGTTGGGGCGGCATGCTCAAAGCGCTCCTCGGCTCGCCTTATATGAGGCCCGCCGAAAAGCAGCAGCGATGGCAGGTCCTGCTTGGCAAGCAGCCCGATCCGTATGAAGTGCTAGATTTAGTGAAGGAGATTTGCCCAGCAGACAAGACCAAGGTCTTTTTCCTCGTCGACGGCGACCACCCCAACGACAGCCGCTACAACCTGCGCATGCCACCCTACCAGCAATTGGTGCTGGACTGGCAAGCGGCGGGTTTTGAGATCGGCATCCACCCGAGCTACAACACGCGGCACAATCCCAGCATGATGCAAGCCCAGAAGGCGCTTCTGGAAAACGTTGTCGGTGAGGTACGCATCTCGCGGCAGCACTTTTTGCGTTATGAGACGCCTGAAACATTCAGGCAACTCATCGCCATGGGGATCGAGCGCGACTACACGCTTTGTCGCGCGACCAAGCCCGGCCCGCCCACGGGCGTGACACTGCCCTATCGATGGTTTGACTTGCAGCGCAACGAGGCGACCGGCCTCACCTTGGTGCCCGCCATGGTCATGGACCGGACTTTGCAAATGTACCAGGCCCTTTCAGCGCAAGAAGCCCTGGGCAGTATCAAAAAAGCCATCGCCCAAACGCGCGCCGTGGGCGGCAAATTTGTGATTATCTTGCACAACGAAACGTTTAGCGACGTGGGCGAATGGTGGGGGTGGCAAGATGTCATCCGCCAAATGCTCAAACAACTCGGCTCATGAATGCCATCCTGAAAAAAGCCAGCGAAATCGACCGCAGCGTTTGGCTGGCGTTTTTGGCGCATTCCCCCCAAGCTGCGATCTATATGCATCCGGGCTTTTTGGACGTGGTCGCACCGGGCTGGCAGGCGATCGAGCTCTGGCGAGACCGCGAACTGCTCGCCATTATGCCCCTCTACCTCAAGCAAAAAGCCGGTTATACCTATTCCCTGCAACCTTCATTTTGCCAGTACTGGGGGATTCTCTTTGCGGGTGGCGATTTGGGCAATGCCTATAAGACCTATAGCCATCGCCGCAAGGTCGTCAAGGCCATCGTCGATGCGGTTCCCGTGGAGATCAAGTGGTTCCTGCATGGCTTTGCGCCCGAGTTTGATTATCCGCATCCATTTCACTGGGCGGGTTATACCTTGGAAACGCGCTACACCTATCAGCTCGAACTCGGTGTGGGTTATGCGACGATCGAGAAAAATTTTGGGAATGATACCCGCTACGACATCCGCAAGGCGCTGGGCGAGTCTTGCACGGTGCGGGCAACGCAGGATAGTCAAGGGCTCATCAGCCTCGTCGCCGCTAACAAACAGCATGCCAAACGATTGCTTTCAGATCCCGATTTACAAACCTTGGAGCGTCTCGCTGCGTTTTTGGTGACTTCCAATTTGGGTCAGCTTTTGGAAGTCTTTGTTAATGAGGAGTCTCTCGTCGGGGCAATGCTTGTGGGCCGCTATGCGGGCAAGACGAGCTACCTCATGTCGGCGCAATCGCCGAGCTTGAAGGTGAGCGGCGCGATGAGCTTGCTCCTCGCGCGAGCGATCGAGGATGCGGCTGTACATGACCGCATTTTTGACTTTGAGGGCTCGATGATCGAGGGCATCGAAGGCTTTTTCAGGGGCTTTGGAGGGCATCCTGTCCCTTATCTAATGATTGAAAAAAATGATTTACCTTTACCGATAAGATGGATAAGAAAATTACGATAATCGGCCGCGAGAATTCGATTTTCAACCAATTCCTGTATGAGATGCGGGATGTGAGCATCCAAGGGGATCGGATGCGTTTCCGCAAAAACCTGCTGCGTTGCTCGCAGATCATGGCTTATGAAGTGAGCAAACACCTCACTTTTGCCACCAAGGCTGTGACGACTCCGCTCGGCGAATTGGAAATGGATTTGCCGACCGATCAGCCGGTATTGGTTTCCATCTTGCGCGCCGGCGTGCCGATGCACCAAGGCTTCCTCGATTTTTTTGACAATGCCGACAATGGCTTCATCAGCGCCTTTCGCCAGAAGACCAAGGGTACCGACTTTGTGATCAAAGTCGAGTATGCCGCGATGCCCAATGTCGATGGCCGCACGGTGATTCTCATCGACCCGATGATCGCCAGCGGTCGCAGCATTGCCTTGTGTGCACAGGCGATCTCGCCCGCACACGGCGTGCCCAGCCAATTGATCCTCGCCGGCCTCATCGCCAGCGAAGAGGGATTGGAATATGTGAGACGCCATGTGCCTCAGGCCCAGATCTTTGTGGGCGCAGTCGACAATGAGCTTACGGCCCGCGCCTATATCGTGCCAGGTCTAGGCGACGCCGGCGACCTCGCATACGGCAGCAAAACCAGCGGTTGATCCACTTTTTCTTCTAAACAAGCACAGCGCGATTGCGTTGTAGGTTTGTACTGGCTTATCGATCGTCATGGGTGAATTTCTTGCTTGGTTGAGTGTTGTGGCTTTGGCGGCCGTCAAGGTATTGTTTGCCTTAGGCGTGGCCATCGCGCATGGCATGAAACCCTGGGAAATCTTTGTGGGTTTGGCGGCGGGCAGCATGCTCGGTGTGATCTTCTTTACTTTCTTTGGACTCACGCTGCGCAAATGGCTCAAGGAAAGACGGCTGCGCAAAGGCATTCGTAAGCCCCTCAATTACCGCAAGGCCCGCAAATGGAAGCGCATGTGGTTGCGTTTCGGTTTGCCAGGCGTGGCAATATTGACGCCGCCGCTCATCAGTCCGCCGGTGGGTGCTTTGATAGCAGTGATCTTTGAGCGGCGACGCGGCCGCATTCTTGCCTACATGGGCGTGAGCATATTGATTTGGTCGGCATTGTTTGCCTTGGTGGGTGAGCAGATATTGGCCTTGATCCATCGATGAAGGCACCCCACCATATCTTTTTTGACCTGGATCACACGCTTTGGGACTACGAAACCAATTCGATCGCGACGATCCATGAGTTGCTGATCAGTTACCGCCCGCAGATGGGCAAGACGCTGACTTTTGAAGAATTTTACCCGATCTATCACGCCTACAACCATGCGCTCTGGACGCGCTACCGTCACAACGAGATCGACAACCTGACCCTGCGCTACGAGCGCTGGCGTCAGACCTTTGCCGATTTTGAGATTGACGAGGCGAGCTGGATGTATGACATGAGTGAGGCCTTTTTGGATATCTGCCCCCGCAAGCCCGGCCTGATGCCCAATGCGATGGCGCTCTTGGAGGCGGTGAGCCCCCATTACCCGCTGCACATTATCACCAACGGATTCGCTCCGGTGCAGGACCTTAAGCTCGATCACTCAGGCCTGCGCCCTTTTTTTAATGTCATCGTGACGCCCGACGGCGTGGGTGAAAAAAAACCGCATCCCAAGATTTTTCACGAGGCCCTCGCGGCGGCAGACTGCCTGCCCGAGCACGCGCTCTACCTCGGCGACAGCTACCCCGAAGACATGATTGGAGGCCGCGACGTGGGCATGAATGTCGTGTGGTACAATCCTAAAGGCCGCGAAAACCCCGAGGGTTTCGCTGAGATCAGGGATTTGATCGAGTTGTTGGGGCATTTGCCCGCGCTCGATTAAAATCGTTTTTGATCTGATTTTCTCAACCCTACTATTGCGCTCCTTTTTCGCCCGCCGGAGACTATGATTTGATAACACTACGGCCATAGGCCTTGGGTTCGTTATTGCTGAAACCGATACCCCACCCGGTGCACGGTCAAGATATGCTCGGGCTCGGCGGGGTTTTCTTCGATTTTTTTGCGCAGGTGGGTCACGTGGGTGTCGATCGTGCGCATCGAGAGCAGGTAGTCGTGGCCCCAGACGTCGGCGAGGATCTGCTCGCGTGTGAGGATTTTGCCTTCGTTGAGGATGAGGAAACGCAGGAGTTCGCTTTCCATGCGGGTGAGCTCGGTCTCGTCGGTGCCGCGCCGCACGCATTGTGCCTGGAAATCGATCTCGACCTTGCCGATGTGAAAGATTTTGGTGCGTTCGCTATGCTTGCCGCTGCGCCTGAAGATGGCCTCGATGCGGGCACACAATTCCAAGATGTCAAAGGGCTTGGTGATATAGTCGTCGGCCCCGGTCTTGAGGCCGATCACCTTGTCCATCTGCTGATCGCGGGCGGTAAGCATGATCACGGGCGTGGAGTTGCCGCTGGAGCGCAGCCGCTTGCAGACCTCCATGCCACTCATTTGCGGCAGCATCAAATCCAGCAAAATCAAGTCTGGGCTGGTTTTTTCGGCCATTTCCAAGCCGAGCACACCATTGTCGGCCTCGATCACCTCGTAACCTTCATACTCCAGATTGCTTCTGAGCAGGTAGCGGATGGAGTTTTCATCCTCCACGACGAGGATCTTGCGTTTCACGTTTTTCATTGCCTTACTTCTTGGACGAGGGGAATTTCGAGATAAAAAATGGCACCAGCACCAGGGCTGCTGTGAAGTTCGAGTTTTCCTTGGTGATCTTTGAGGATCGAGCGAGCGATACTCAGACCGATGCCATGACCTTTTACGTTGTGTTCGTCAAGATTGCCGATGCGCACAAATTTTTCAAAGATGACTTTTTGATCCTTGGACGCGATACCTTGGCCAAAATCCTGAACAGCTATCTTCAAGAACTGATGCTGGATCTCTACCTTGATTTTCAATCGATTGGCTGCGTCGCCATACTTGCGGGCATTGTCGATGAGGATGGAGATTACCTGCTCGATGGCTTGTGGATCGACCTCAACTTTGGCTTCGCCGAGCGGCTTTTCCTCTAGCTCCAATGTGATGCCGGTCTGCTTTTGGGCGAAGTTGCTCAGCTGCGTCCAGAGGGCTTGCGCCATGACGCGCTTTTTTTGGTAGCGCTTGCGGCCAGATTCCAGCTGCGAAAAGTCGAGCAACGAGTGGATCAAATAATCCAATCGTTCGGTTTCATCGGTGATGATGCCCATCACCCGTTGCACGGCATCGGGGTCGCGCAGGCGACCGAGCCGCAAGCTATCCGATGCCAGCCTGATCGTCGCCAGCGGCGTCTTGATCTCGTGGGATACATTGGCCACAAATTCTGTCTTGAGCCGCGACAACTTGAAGAGCTGCATGGCCGCCCGCACCAACAGCATCAACACCATCACCAAGATTGCAAAGAGCGCTAGGATCAGGATCAGGTTGCGCCGATAGATGTTTTGCGTGACCTCCTCGACGGTAGCCTCTCGAAAAGATACCCCTAGACGCAGGTCTCCGAGCCAAGGGCCATAGTTGGCGAGTTGCGCCTCGTGTTCAAATGTCGGTTGGCCATACGCGACCGAGTGGTAAATCACTTGGGCGCCCTGCCCACGCATTACCCCAAACTGTAAGAAGCGCTTTTCCAGTCCTTCATGCTCTTCATCCCCAGGCCAGTACCGTAAATGGAAAAAATCGCGCAGGTACACTTTTTCAAACTGAAACGGATCGGTTTGTCGAAACACCAGCGCCTTCAGCTGACCCTCATTGTCAAAGATCGGTGCGCCGATCAAGTTGTTGCTGCTGAATGCTTTATCGTATACAAATACCAAGTTACTATCCAAGGCGCGACCCCAGATGGTATTGCTCATGTCTTCGATGTCGTCATAGGGCTTGTTGAGCTTGTTGAGCTCCTCACCGATAAATTCAGTGAGGTCGGTTTGATCTCTCCAACTACCCAGGTTGCGGTCGCCCTTGCGGTACCGATTGGGACTCTTGTATTCCCAAGCACGAAAGCGATTTTGACTGTAAAGGGGAAAGGCGACAACCCAAGCATTGCAAAGTTGCTGGGAAGCAATCACTTGCCTAAAAGGTTTGCGCAAATGATTCAGGTTGGACTCCCTGAAGTCATCGGCGTCGATTTCGCGTTTCAATTTGTTGGCGCCTGCATCCATCTCCCGCAAGTAGTCTTGCTGCAATTGCCGGGCAGCATCGTCGGCAAGTTTTTGCAAACTGCCATGCAAACCCGAGGCGATCTGCAGCCGCAGGCCCTGGATACTTGACAATTGCCAGACCATCAAGACGACCACCAACACAAAAGTGAGGCCTGCCAACAACAATATCGTTCGACGCGTGCGCATTTCGAGGAAAAAATGAACCATTATTGCCGGATGCGCAAGGAATCACGAAAATAATTCGTAACATTTTACCATGAGTTCGGAAAGTGCTACTTCAAAAGCGGTGATTTCAGCGGTTTTCAAACCGCTGATGGCGGTCTTTTTGCTATCGCTCCCCTTCATTCATGGCTGTTTCAGGCCAGTGGAAGGCGATTTTCCGCATCATGGGCAGGGATTGGAAGACGATGAGCTGCTTTGGGTGCTGCGTATTCCCGCAAGCGCTGAAGACGCGGACATCAAGGAGGTTTCCATGCGCGACTCGATTTGTTTTGCGCTCTACAACCAGCCCCTATTCGCCGACGGTATCCAATCACTTGCCAAGCGCATTCTCAACAGCGAGGTAAAAGCCGTCGATGAATACCCAGGTCAAACCGAATTGCAAAATCCGCGCGAACGGTTAATCCAAATGGGTGGTTCTGGGCAAAACATTGACCCATTGCTCCACGTGGCCGAGCTTTATATCGTCGTGAACATTGGTCAATCGGGATACAACGGCAGGCCAGAATTTTTGCGGCTTATCTGGCGAGATCCTGCAGAGCGCGAGGCCGACCGTGGTTTTGCTGGCATTCGTTTGGATACTGAAGGCAGCGGTCAATTTTTGATGGGTGCACAGTTTTTGAGAGAATTTGCAAAAATCCAGAGCTATTACGCCCTGCCGATCTATCTGCGCACCAATTTCAGGGAGTATGCTATCAAGTCGCTCGACGAGGCGCGCTATGTGCAGCGCATGGTTTATGACGGCCGCTGGAATGAGATCGAATGGGAAGCCGAGGGTGTGAACATCTCTGGCAGACACCGTGTTACGGTCGATCCCGAAACTGTGATGCCTTTAGCCGGTTTCTACCGCTTTCTTTTACCCAATACCAATGACTCCCTGAAATATGCTGAACTCTACCTCACAGCAGAAAACGACTACCTCGTAGCCGACTGGAGCAATCGCTTCAGCGTCGAGAAAATCGTGCCCTATAGCACTACGCAATTTTTCAGCAATTCGGGGGAATTGTATTGGTTTGAGATCATGCCTGATAGCAACTTGGCCTTGTTTGTAGTCCAAGGCCGTGATACCCTTGCGAGCTATCAAAACCCTGTATTCTAGGATATTACCTATTTGCCTTTGGGACTCGGTGCCGCTTCCGTTCCAGCGGGCACAGCCTTGGCCTTGCCTGACGCAGGGATTGGATACACCTCTACATCCTCTACATCCCACTTCGCTTTGATTTCCATCGGGATTGCTTGGTGGTAAACCTTTTCAGGCAGCAGATAGGGCTTGAGTCGCCCAGGGGTGAGCACACCATTCCCGTCGGTGTCGACGATAATGTCTAGGCTGTATTTGCCTGGCAATAAGTACACATACCGAAATGGCCCCGGCGCTTGAAATCTTGCTTCAAAAAAATCGGGGCCAGCTGCCGCAGTATTCTTTCCCTTTCCTGCTTCTTTCTGATTGGCAATCGGTTTCGTGAGCATACCCGTGCCTGAAGCGCCTTTGAAGATCACACTGAACCGATTCTCGGGTTTCGTAGAATCGGGCAAAACCCGACCGGTGATGGTTCCAAAATCGTTAGGATTGGGAAATAACATCTTGAAAGTCAATAGTGTATCAATGGTTTTGCCATCGGGAAGGTCCATCTTTTTCTTGATCTTGAGAGTGTATTCCACCCCAGGCTGCAGCAATTTTGGGGGCCGACCGACAATCTGCATGCCTTGCGCAACCCATTCGACATCTTGTGATACAGCACCGGAGTCAAGCAATTGGATTTTGGTGGTATCGAGTACCGCTGGCACTTTGAAAAAAGTATTCAGTAGAAATTCGTGGCCTTTCCGCAAGTTGATTGGTGCTTCTACCCATCTGCCACGCTCCTCTTTTACTTGTGCAAGCTGTGAGAGCCTCACGGTGGTATCACGACGCTGCCCGAGAGTGTCCATGAGATGCGTGATGCGTAGATCATAATCCTTGTCACGGGGCAGCTCAGCATCGAGATAGAGGTGACGCTGATCCAAGTACTTGAATCGCTTCATCGTGAGCGCACGCGACCCTGCACCCAACGTGTCCATGATCTCTACTTGTAGGCTGTCTCCGGCAAGTACCTCCAGCACAGGATCAGAAAATTCCACGTGGATCGTATTTGCGTTGGACCACTTTGCCGACTTGACTTTGGGGCCTTCAAGGTCCTGGTTGAAAGCCGTGAGCTGTATCACCTGCGGAACGCTGTCTGCTGGGTTCAGGTCGAGGATGGGTGTGGCAGCGAGTGCGATACGCTCGCCAGGCCCGGAATATTTGGAATCGTTGTTGGCGTCTGAAACGCCATAGATTTTATACTGGCCCGGTGCCAAAAACCTGAATTCAAATTCACCCTCCTTGCCAGTAGCGACCAAATACTCTGGTCGCTTCCCCAAAATTTCGTTTTCTTCGATGTCATCGGCCCGGAAAAGCATGACCTTCATATCTGCTTCACCTGCGCCCGACCACATGTCGGTCACACGCCCAGAAAATTGCATGGAGTCCAAGACGGCACCCGTGCTGAAAGCATAGGTGTACGACTTTTCCATTTTGTTGCTTTCATTGAAATCGATGATGCCAGTCCCCAAGCTCACAACATAGGTTGTATTGTCTCGCAATGGTGCTAAGAATTTGATGGTCAATGTTTTATTCTTGACCACAATCTCTGGATCGATACTCGGAACCGGGGATATGAAAATTTCATCCTTGTAGCTGCCCGGCTTTAAGAATTCATCAAAGTGAAAGACGATCTCTTTGTAATTGAAAAATAAGGTGCCCGGATATGGAAGCACACCTATCACCTCGGGGCCTTCAGTATCCTTGTCTCCACCAGAGGGTCGGCCGATATTGGCGCAAGACCATAGCGAAATCGCCATCAGAAGAATGGAAAACCACTTGGATATGCGCAATTCAGGGTGCATCACTTAGGTACGAAGGTAAAATAAGGAAATAATCACCGCAATACCGGTGCCAATCAACAACACAGGGCCCAGGTATTTTGCAGCCCATCGCGGATCTACTCCACGCAAGGCCGGCTCCTTTGACTTTCTCACCCGTCTCAAATCGCTCACCGGAATCGAGTCTTGATAGACAAGTGGAAAACCTACCTCGACGCTGTCACGAAACGTGAGCACTGTAGAGACGCGTCGCAGCAATCTGCCTTTGCCGATTTTGGAATATTCGACGCTCGGCTCCTCTATCAACAAGGAACGTTTTGCGCCAAGGGTCACCTTGATTGTGTCGCGCAAAAAATCAGGGACAAATCCAGCGAGTGTGTCGATGGCAATGGATTTTTGACCCAATTTCTCCAAAATCATCGTGTTAAAAGCTAACTCATTGCTAATCTGTGACTTAACGGTATTCGCAGAAAGTATCACTTGTAATATGCTGAATATCAGGGCGAAAAATGTGAAAAATTTGGTCTTTCTGAATGCACGATCTCCAAGCCTCTGGTATGATGGGCTAGGTAAAGACGAAATGCGCTCAGAACGTACCAAAACCATCAAAAATCGCGTATGTTATTTTCGGATGATGTAAATGAGGCTAGAACACCGCTCTTTGGTAAAAACTGCGGCCCAGTAGCTCCGCCAGCCAATCCAAATCGCCCGCAGCAGGGATCCTTGCCTGTGGCGCTCTGTGAGCATGGATACGTAGTAGGAATCAAAAGGCATCCGCTTCATTTGTTCCAGGCGCAAGCCGTGTAGCTCCAAAAGACGCCGCATTGAATCCGGACAAAAGTGATAGAGGTGCCGAGGCACATCATAGGCCGCCCACTCCGCTTGGTAGATCGTTGCATCCAAAGAAGTATAATTGGGTACCGCAATAAATATCCGTCCGCCAACGCGCAGCAGCGATTTCAATTTGGTGATATAGGGACTGAGTTGGTGCACATGCTCCAACACATGCCACATGGTGATTGCATCAAACTGATCGTCTTCCAATGCAAACAATTCTTCAACCGGCCGAGCCTTTACACCAAAGTCGCGCTCGGCAACCGCGCGTGCATCGGGATCGGGTTCTAGACCTAGGCAATCCCAACCGGCAGTCTGCATGGTCGCCAAGAAGGCGCCTGCTCCACTTCCCACATCGAGGTGCTTTCCGTGCCGCTTACCCGTTTCAGATTGCAGCAACCTACGCTTGCTCTGCAGCGTGATCTTACGCACCATCTGGTAAATGCGGTGGATGAAACCTTTGGAAGTATTGGTGTGCGAGACATAGTCTTCGCTTTTGTAATAGGGCCCGATCTCTGATTGCGCCGGAACCGGATTGGTGAAGCGATGCTGACAGGCACTGCAATGGGAGATGCTAAACATCTCCTTGGAGACTGTATAGTCCTTTGCTTGCAAAACCTCCTTAAAGTCTTGCGATGCACAGACGGGACATTGGGAGTAGACCATCATGAGAAATGAAAATTCAACAATAGGGCACTATCGCCCGATAAAAACCATGAGCACAGAAATGTCTGCTGGCGTCACGCCACTGATGCGACTTGCTTGACCGAGGCTATTGGGCTTGGTGCGCGACAACTTCTCGCGTCCCTCAAACGACAATGCTTTCACCTTGTGGTAATCGAATGTGGTCGGCAAGATGAAATCATCGAGCCGTATCACTTTTTCAGCTTGCTCACGTTCCTTGCGGATGTAGCCTTCGTACTTTTTCTGAATCTCGGCCTGCTCCAAAATCTCTTCGTCAAATACTGACAATGCTGCACCAAATTCAGGATGCGCATTCATCAGATCCTTCAATACAATTTCGGGGCGGATGAGGACTTTGTCGGCCTTGACACTCTGTGCAAGCGGCGCACAGCCTTTGGATTCAAGCAGCCCGTTGATCACGTCAGGCGTGATCGAGGTCTTGGTGATGATGTCGAGCGCTTTGTCAATCTGCGCCGACTTGGCTGAAAATTCTTGGAAGCGTTCATCCGAGGCAAGACCGATGGCATGACCCATCGGAGTGAGGCGCAGGTCGGCATTGTCTTGGCGCAGCAAAATGCGGTACTCAGCCCGAGAGGTAAACATGCGATAAGGTTCGTCGGTGCCCTTGTTCACAAGGTCATCGATCAGCACTCCGATATAGGCTTCATCACGCTTGAGCACGATCGGTTCCAAATCCTGGCATTGGCGGGCTGCATTGATGCCAGCCATCAGGCCTTGGCATGCTGCCTCTTCATAGCCGGTGGTACCATTGATCTGTCCTGCGAAATAGAGCCCGGTGATGAGATGTGTCTCCAAGCTCAGCTTCAATTGCTGCGGAGGAAAGAAGTCGTATTCGATCGCATATCCCGGACGGAACATCTTGACGTTTTCAAAACCCTCGACAAGGCGCAGGGCATTGAATTGTACATCTTCGGGTAGAGACGAGGAAAAGCCATTCACATAAACCTCAACGGTACTCCAGCCCTCGGGCTCGACAAAAAGTTGGTGGCGATCCTTGTCTGCAAAGCGTACGATTTTGTCCTCAATACTCGGGCAGTAGCGTGGACCCAAGCCTTTGATTCGCCCAGCGAACATGGGCGATTTTTCAAATCCTGTTGCGAGCGTCTCATGTACGCGCTCGTTGGTGTAGGCGATGTAGCAGGGGCGCTGAGTCGTGAGCGGCTGTGTCGCTTTGCTAAACGAGAATTTGCCTGGGGCTTCATCGCCCTCTTGCAATTCTAGTTTACCATAGTCTATGCTCCGGCCATCTAGTCTTGGGGGGGTGCCGGTCTTCATGCGACCGCTTTGGAAACCGAGGGTTTGCAACTGCTCGGTGATCCCGGTTGCAGCTTTCTCTGCTGCCCGTCCGCCCCCAAATTGCTTTTCGCCAATGTGGATGAGTCCATTGAGAAAGGTGCCGTTTGTGAGGACGACCGTTTTGCCGTGGATCTCTAGGCCCATGCCGGTGCGCACCCCAAAGACGC
>JANPHP010000062.1:0-3018 GCA_031424495.1 Bacteroidota bacterium
GGTTCAATGAGCCACTTGCCGTTTTCTCCAAAGACGCCCCAAAAGTGGATTTCTTGATAGGGAAGCCTCGCATAGCCAGCATCGTATTGGGGGTCTGGTAGGCACCATGCGGTCATTTTCTGAATTTCATATTGCTGGACATCGGCGCTCACATTAAAATAGCTAAGGATCGAGTCGCCCTGCAGATCGTAAAAGACAAGGCCAGGTATGTCATTCATGAGCGTATGTCCCACGACGGGCTTATAGGCTTCGACGCTCAAAACAGTATATGCTAAAAATACGGAATCCCCGCAAATGAAGCGCTCTGGGTACATGGTCTCTTTTCCCTGCCGATTCAGTACGGTGAGCTTCCCCTGTAGGACGCAGGTGACGAAACCATGACAAGCATGGACCTGGTAGGCATATTCCTTCACCAATATCCACTTGCCCTCCCACCTCCAAAGGTCGTGCCTTTTAGGATCGCTATACCAATCGTCTGGTGCTGGGTTGGATGGAAATTTGGCGGAAGTGTGCAAATGGATTTGCGCCCAGATGGGTGTCAATACCGCAATTACAAACAACAAAAAGAATAGCCCCAGCTTTGCGGTCAGATACTTGCAAGCGTTGTTGGTGGTAGATTTCATTCCACAACCTCTCCTTTCTCATTGATCTTGCGCTTTTGGCCGTAGTAGATGACCTCGGCGATGCCGTTTTGGAAGAGGAAGGGTGCGTCGTAGATGGGCTCCTTCAAGCGTTTCCAATTCGTATTGAGCATACATTGACCACTTACAGGACCCCAGAGGGGTCTCACCTTTATAGAAAACCAGCACGCATCATATCTCGACTCCAGCGGAGTCGCACCTTGCATGTCCAACTGATCTTCATGCTTCATTCAAAATCCAATTGAATACATACTCGTCCTTGAATTCGATCTCAAATTTCTTCAAAAACCCCATATATTCTTGCTCGAAGGTCATTTTCTTGTGGTGCTCCTTTTGGTTCATGATGTATTTGACGATGTTATCCAGGTGTGAATGGCTGTAAGAAAATACGCCATAGCCTTCTTGCCAACGGAAAGCAAATTTAGACAATCGCTCATTTTTGATGAATTCACTGCTTGATTTCTTCACCTCGCGCACCAAATCTGAGGGGCGGCAGTCCGGTTTCATTCCTATCAAGAAATGAATGTGATCGGGCATTCCGTTAATGGCAAGCATTTTTTGGCCCTGCTGCTGGACAATTCCGGTGATGTATTTGTGGAGCCGTTCCTCCCATGAGGCAAGTATCATCGCGTCACGGTTTTGGACTGCGAAGACAAAGTGGATGTACATTTGCGAATAGGTATTGGCCATTTTGTTTTCAATTTTCGTGGTGAAGGTGCGACCCCGCTGGGGTCGGTATTTGGGGGGTGAATCCGTGTCTATAAACGTGAGACCCCGCTGGGGTCCTGGAACAACCCAATGTTAGTTTTGAAGATAGCGGAAAATTATTGATTTCCATCGTCATTGATCTTCCTTTTTTGAAAGACTTCTGCTGTCACGGGCAGAGGTGATCGAAGCAACCTCGAAGCAAGCAATGAAGCCGCTATTTGCTTTCATTCCACAACCTCTCCTTTCTCATTGATCTTGCGCTTTTGGCCGTAGTAGACGACCTCGGCGATGCCGTTTTGGAAGAGGAAGGGGGCGTCGTAGATGGGTTGGATGAGCCATTTTCCGTTTGCCCCCAACATGCCCCAGTTGCGAAGCTGTTTCATGAGAAAATCCTCAGTTGAGGCGACAAATTGAGGGAGTACATCAAAATGGTCGTTTCCAAGCCGCACACGCGCCCATCCCGGATCATGCAAAGGGCCATGATGTGATGGATAGGTAAACCTAAAATAGGACAAAGTATCGCCCATGGGATTGATCGCAAAAAAATGATCCCCAGATGCAATTCCCAAAAACACAATTCCATTGTTCGTAACCATAGAGGCATCTTCGATGATCAATTGCCCTGATGTCGTGGCCAGTGCGTGGTGCTCCTTTATGGGTATCCAAATCAAGCCTTGGCGTTCAAAGGGAGGCCGCCCATCGCCTGCAATCAATTTCACCCACTTGGATTGTGTGTATGTCCAAACTTCACCTGGCTTTTGGGGATTGTGGTACCAATCGCCCTCCTCAGCTTTCTTCGGAAGTGAATTACGTTCATACACTTTGAGTTGTCCAGAGACTACATTGAAAAATAAGATCGCAATTCCCCAAAAAACCAATCGACTTGAAAAGCGGAAACAGTTTATTGGAAGCATCGATATTTTCATTCCACAAACTCTCCCTTCTCATTGATCTTGCGCTTTTGGCCATAAAAATACACTTCTGCAAATCCATATTGGAAACCAAATGGTACGTCGAATTTGGGCGGGATTAGCCATTGGCCATTGACACCGAGCATGCCCCAAGTGCGAAAATACTCGCAATCATAGCCTTGAAAGCTGGAATTCGCAATTGCCTGAGGGACGCAAAACGATTGTATCCCGGCAACAGTATCGATTGCGCCGCCATTGCATTGAGAGGGGTCAAAATAGGCAACCACCCGTCCACGCGTGTTCAGATAAAACTCATTTCCATCGGATTTGATAATCATCAATGAATCAACGTATTGCTTACTGTCCAGAGGGATATTCATTGGCAGAGGAGTGCCATCTGCAAAGACTCCATGATGCATCCTGAGTGGAAATTCCATGAACAACACCGAGTGCCACGTCTCGTACCGTAGGCATGGCTTGCGCCAATATTGATTCCATTCACCTCCAGTGTGGTGCCACATGATTTGGGAAACTTGCGATCGAAACCAATCATTTTCCTGAGGATGATCAGGAAATTCAGCTCCTTCAAACACTGTAATCTGAGCAAATATCCATCCATGGAGCATGAAAAAGATCAGCAAGAGATGAAGTCCACGTGTACTCATTCTACAAACGCTCCTTTCTCATTGATCTTGCGCCTTTGGCCGTAGTAGATGACCTCGGCGATGCCGTTTTGGAAGAGGAAGGGTGCGTCGTAG
>JANPHP010000063.1:0-29605 GCA_031424495.1 Bacteroidota bacterium
CGGCGATCGCCTCGTCGAGGAAAAAGGACTTGAGGGCGCGCACAAATGCTGCGCCTTGGCCCTTGTAGACTGGAAAGCCTGCGCCCGTGATCTTGGCGCCGAGCGCGAAGTCCACGATGTCGAGGTCCGCCGTGATCTCCCAGTGCGGGCGGGCCCAGGGGCCGAGGTCGGGCACACTGCCATGCAGCGAGACGACGACGTTGTCGTCGGCGGAGTGGCCGATCGGCACAGTGGGGTGGGGTGTATTGGGCAGGGTGAGCAGGAGTTTCATTTGCTCCTCCTCCTCTTCCTTGATTTTTTTCTCCAAGTCGGCGGCTTGCGCACCCTTGGCCGACGAGCTGAGCTTGATCTGATCTGCGGCTTCTTGTTGGCCAGATTTCATGAGGCTGCCAACCTCGGCACTCATTTTCTTGACCTCTGAGCGCAAGCTTTCCACTTGCAGCATGAATTCGCGGCGGTTTTGGTCGATGTCCAGCAAGCGCTGAATCAACTGTTCTGCATTGGCGAAGTGCCTAGCACGGAGACCAGCCACAAACGGCTCCTTGTTTTCCCTGATCTTGCGAATTTCGAGCATTTGTCCAAATTTTCCCGCTAAATAACGAATTTGCCGTCAAAACCGCAGCCAAAATTCGTGGGGTGGGGTGGAATGGGCGGCATTTGGAAAAGAAATCCACCACAAGCAGATAAAGATTTGCAGAGTCCGAGCTTCTACTTACATTTGGAGGCCTATTTGAGACTGTGGCGATAGATGAGCGCCGTCGTGCCAGTGATCCTTGGATTCAAATTGACAAAATCCTTCCGCTGAAACCCGGCTCCCCCAAAAAATTGGAATTATCACTATTGCAAAAAATCTCCACTATCCCGTTCTTTGTGCTCGGTTTGCCTCTACTCAAATCTCTTCACCTGAACATGTTGTCTTTTTTTAAGGTAGTAGGGGTATCATTATTGGTTTTTGAATGATGTTTAGGAATCACTGAAAGTCTTGGTGCAACAAATCAGTTATGTACGATATTATTGAATTGAACGGCCTCGTGCTGAATGATCTGAAGGAGATTGCGAAGGCAATGAACGTCGAAGATTATAAGGGGCTCAAAAAACAGGATCTGATCTACAAGATCTTGGATCAGCAAATGCTTGTCGCCGCTGAAAAGCCTGTCGCTGCTGAGGCGCCTGTCGTCAAGAAAAAACCTGGGCGCAAACCCAAGGAAGAAGACGAGCAGCCGCAAGCAAAGCCCGTTGCAGAAGCTCCAGCTGTCGTCGAGGCACCCAAAACGGGAACCAAGCCACCAGTCGGCAAAAAAGTCGAGCCCATTGTGGAGCGCGAAGCAAAGCCTGTCGTCAAGGCCGAAACGCCAGTCGAAGAGCCCGCAAAGACTGAGGCTGAGAAACGAGAAATTGCGATCGAAGCTCAAAACCGTGCCAAACGCCCCCGTGTGGAGCGTGTCGCGGATGAGCCTCGCAACCAGAATCCATTCTCAGAAAAGGATCGCCAACGTGATGAGGCCGCTAAAGAAGCCCCTCAGGAAGTCGCATCCCCCGTCGAAGAAAAAATCGTGGAGCGTGAAGAGCGTCCCCGCGTAGAGCGCGAACCTCGCCCCAAAGTGGAGCGCGAGGATCGCCCGAAAGAAGAAAGAGAAGATCGCCCTGTCGATCGCCCACGTGAGTTTCAAGGTCGTGAATTCCAAAACCGCGAAATCCCCAACCGCGAAATCCCCAATCGCGAGTTTCAAAACCGCGAGCAGCGCGAGAACCGTGAACCCCGCGAGCAACGTGAAAACCGCGAACCTCGTGAGCAACGTGAGAACCGTGAACCCCGCGAATTCCCAAATCGTGAACGCGAAAACCGTGGCAACGACCGCGAGCAACCGCACCGCGAATACCTGAACCGCAACATGGACCGCAGCCAAGAGCGCGGACCTGAGCGCGAAAAGATCAATCGCCCAGAGGGCTTCCAACGCGAGCAGCAACCCAATACCAACCGCGAAGAAGGTTTCGGCGGTGGTGGTGGCGGTTTCGAGCGCCGCAAAGAAAAAGAATACAACTTTGATGGCATCATCAGCAACCACGGTGTGCTTGAAGTCATCACAGAAGGCTACGGTTTCCTCCGTTCGCCAGAATACAACTACCTGCCTTCGCCCGACGACATTTATGTCTCTCCTTCGCAGATCAAGTTGTTTGGTCTCAAGACAGGTGACACGGTCTTTGGCTCGATCAGGCCCCCCAAAGAGGGCGAGCGCTATTTTGCGCTGCTCAAAGTCGAGATCCTCAACGGCCGCTTGCCTGCCGAGGTGCGCGACAGGATTCCATTTGACCACTTGATCCCGATCTTTCCAGAGGAGAAATTCAAGTTGGAGCGCCCAGGTGAGAAAGATTTGAGCCTGCGGGTGTTGGATCTCTTTTCCCCGATCGGCAAGGGTCAGCGCGGCCTCATCGTCGCCCAACCCAAGACGGGCAAGACAGTCTTGATGCAAAAAGTCGCCAACGCCATCGCCAACAATCACCCCGAGGCTTACCTCTTAGTGTTGCTGATCGATGAGCGCCCTGAGGAAGTGACCGACATGGCCCGCAACGTGAATGCTGAGGTGATCGCCTCGACATTTGACGAGCCCGCCGACCGTCACGTGCAGGTTGCGACCATCGCGCTGAGCAAAGCCAAGCGCTTGGTGGAGTCTGGCCACGACGTCGTCATTCTCCTGGACTCGATCACACGTCTCGCCCGTGCACACAACACCGTGATGCCCGCATCTGGCAAAATTCTCTCTGGTGGTGTGGATGCGAATGCGTTGCACAAACCTAAGCGTTTCTTCGGTGCTGCCCGCAAGGTCGAGCACGGTGGCTCGCTCACGATCCTCGCAACTGCCCTCATTGACACCGGCTCCAAGATGGACGAGGTGATCTATGAAGAGTTCAAAGGCACCGGCAACATGGAATTGCAACTCGATCGCCGCCTGAGCAATCGCCGCATCTATCCATCGGTCGACGTCTTGTCTTCGGGCACGCGCCGTGAAGACTTGCTCATCGAGCCCAAAGACCTGAGCCGCATCTGGGTGCTGCGCAAGTTCATGGCCGACATGAACCCGATCGAAGTGATGGAGTTCTTGCAGGATCGCATGCGCAACACACGCGACAATGCAGAGTTCTTGATGTCGATGAATGGTTGAGAACGCTTGGCTCACGCTTTGCGTGCGCCAAACCGATATAGAAATTGCAAAACCCGGCCAATGGTCGGGTTTTGTGTTTCCATGCTGGTCGCGACGCTTATTCCGCCGGGCTCATTCCCCTGCAAGCCGAATGAATCCCAAGCGTTAAGCAGCCACACCACTGACTAACAAGCAATCAATTCCACGGCAAAGAATTTATCTATAAACCATTGGCCACCGCCAAGCCGACATTTCCACACGATTCATAGCCAAAATATTTGCCTAATTTCCCTCCATGAAAAAGACATGGCTCATTTGCGTCTTGTTGTTGCTTGCATCGGCCTCGTTGCGTGCCCAGTTTCAGCAGGGCAAACTTTTTGTAAAAGTAAAATCCGACAGTCCGGTCCTGCTTCCGCAGTTTCGGGATGGCGAAAGGCAACCCGCGATGGAAGCATTTCCCGAGGTCGCACGCATCTTGCACGATTGCCATGCGCGCGCGCTCTACAAGCCCTTCAAGACGCAAAACATCCATGTGCAGCACATTTACGAGCTGCATTTTGATCCATCCATCAACGTGGAGGCAATGATCGAGGACTGGCAGCGGCTATCCTATATCGAATACGCCGAGCAATTGCCTTTGTATGAGATGCATTACATGCCCGACGATTACCAAGTCTTGCAATGGGCGGTCTTGCGCATCGATGCGGGCACGGCTTGGGATGTGTCGCGTGGCAGCCGTCGCGTCACAGTCGGCATGGTCGACGACGCCATGCGCATGACCCACGAGGATCTCGCCCCACAAATCTGGACCAATCCCGGAGAGATACCCGGCGACAGCATCGACAACGAGGGCAATGGTTGGATCGATGACGTGCATGGCTATGACCTCGCCGACGTCGACAACGATGCCAATCCGCCGAGTGGGGCCGACGACAATGCATTCAGCCACGGGACCCATACCTCGGGCATCGCCGGAGCCGCGACCGACAATAGCACGGGCATCTGCTCGATCGGCTTCAATGTTTCCCTCGTCCCCATCAAAACCAAAGAAGACTCGACCATCTTTGACCCCTATCTCTATGCGACCTTCACCGGTGTGGACTATGCCGTCGCCAACCATGTCGACGTCGTGAACATGAGCTTTGGTGCGCCGCAATACAATTTCTCGATGGCCTACCTCGTGCAGGCCGGGCATGACAGCGGCACGGTGTTTATCGCCTCGGCGGGGAATACTGCGAGTTATTCGGTGCAGTACCCAGCGGCTTATGATGGCGTGATCTCGGTCGGCTCCACCGACTACAACGACACCAAGTCGGGATTCAGCACTTGGCATTATTCGGTGGATGTGATGGCGCCCGGCGGCGGCATCTACAGCTCGGTCGCGGGTGGCGACGACCACTATGGTTTCAAGAGTGGCACCTCGATGTCGGCACCGATGGTGACCGGGCTCGTGGCGCTCATGTTATCCGCAGACAGCACACTCACGCCAGACGACGTACAAAATTGCCTGCAAAGCACCGCCGACAACATCGACGCGCAAAATTCAGCTTATGTCGGCAACATCGGCGCGGGCCGCATCAATGCGGGTCGTGCGATGATCTGTGTCGTGCCGACTGCCGTGCAGCCGAGGCAGGCGGATGGCTTTCAGCTACAGCGCATATTCCCCAATCCTGTCGAGGAACGGGCTTTGCTCGCGGCTGATTTGCCCCACGATGGCCTCCTGCGCATGCGTGTCGTGGACATGCAGGGGCGGCAAGTCGGGCCTGTGATCGAGCGTGCGGTGCAAGCGGGCTTGCACCAGGAATGGTGGCAGCGGCCCGCAGGCACGGCTGCGGGGCTGTACACGGTCGTGTGGGAGTGGGATGGACAGGTTGGGGCGCAGAAGATGGTGCTGCGGTGAGGGGAAAACCTGTTGAACGGATTTGATCTCGTGGGTACGCGATGCATCGCGTACCCACGAGATCAAATACATTATTTGGCGACCCAAACATTGATTTAAAGGAAATCAGCTTCCCTCCGCCGGAGGCGTCGTATCGATAACCCTGCGGCCGGAGCAAGGGTTCATCAAATAACCTTTTTCCAATACACCTCTTGGCCCGTCGTCTGGATGCTGGGGATGGCCCATTCGCCATGGAGGGTGCCGTCGGGCTGCAATTCATAGCAGCCGCTCCCAAAGGAATAGACATCTCTAAAACCGTAGGTTGCGATGAGTTTGTTGTGGCGCAGCAGTCCCACGCCTACGAGTCGGCCTTGCTCACCGTCAAATGCCCACGTTGCTAGAAAGTGCTCGCCATGCGGCACAAAGGCGATCTTGCCTTTGTAGCTGATATTGTCGGGTTGCCAGCCTTGCATGTCGTAGGTCTGATCGAGATGGGCGAAGCTTTTGCAATCAGGCACCTTTTCGATGCCAACCGCGCCCTTGAATTGTTGTGAGGTAAAGACGGCCTCGATACCTGCTGCGGTTTCGGAATAGATCGCCAAGCCGTAGCCTTCATCCTCCTTGCCAAATGCCAGCAACAAACGTCCATCGATCACGAGACCGATGCCGTCATAGTTGCCTGCGGTGGTTTTCCAGTCGATGCGGTGGCCGTCGCGCTCAGCGGGGGAGATGCGCATCATGCCTGTGTAAGGCTGACCCTTGAAAGTCTCAGCCTTTTGGATGGGCCAAGTGCCATCGTAGGCGGGGTTGTAGTATTTTTTTCCCATGGGTGAATGGAGGATAGTTGCGGCGGAGCCTTCGTGCAGCCTCGCCAAACTTGGTCTGAGTGCACGTTGCCAGCTCCAAAATAGGAAATTTGAAGCGGAGAAGATGCAGCAGAGGTGGTTTTGTTGGGAATTTCAGGTGGGGTGGAATATTTTTTTGAGGAGTTTGCGGGTGTGTTGGGGAAGGTCGGTCGAAAAATGTACAATTGGGATGAAGGGCAGCGTGCTAATTTGGCATCAAGATTTTCAATTTGATTTACGCAACGTTAAAATTACGATTATGAATACGAACTACATTCGCGGCACTTTTTCTCCCGCATTGGATGGAGATTGCTCATGGACACTCATCGATCCTAGTGGAAAGATCATCGGATCAGGGGTCGTTCTGGATTCCCAGCGCACCACCTTGGAAGTGGCACTTCCTGCCGGAGTAAGGGGTGACCATACGCTGCGTGTGGGTGTCTGCCAACTTGCCAAAAAAATCGATCAGTCTGGTGGCATCGTCATCGTCGATACTGTGATGATCCACGAGGTAGGAACCCAGACCCAGACTAGGAAGGCCAGCTTGACAATGGAGAAAAAATAGATCTAAGCCTATTCCAAAAATGCTTTTGCCTGCCTCTGAAACCATCTACGGTTGGAGGCAGGCTTTATTTTTGTGAGGCTGTGGATATATCTTGTAGCTAGGAGCCGCCTTTGATCGGGCCGCTCCTGCCGGATGCCATGAAGCCTGCGAAACTGCTTTACGAGATTCTGGTATCGCTCCCTGAACAATTCTGAAACACGATTTTCCCTGACAAGAAACACACGCAGCGCATTGTTTCGCGCTTCAAACTCCTCGAATCGATCCTCTTCCAGTCCCATTTCATACAACGCCATCAACTGATATACCCGCGCATCAATCACGTAATAGAGGTCTTCTTTGAAGTCTCGCAGCACGCGTTCCATACCCAGGAAACAGTCTTTTTGCCGCCCCTCAAAGAAGGCCAGCACGGCCTCGTTGTACTGGATCGCGAGGCCATGGGCATCGCCATCGATCTTTGTCCGAGTATTCTCCAAAAAGTCATGCACCCATTCCACTCGCCCCACCGCAAGTTGCAATTGCACGATGTTTTTCAGGTGCGAAGCGAGAATATGATCTCCGTGGTGCATCAGTCGTCGGTCGAGCAAGTCGATCTGAATGGCTGCCGCCTCCGTCTCCCAGGCGGCATCGTCCTCGTTCATGCGCTGGTAGGCATAATTGAGCAACTGATGGAACAATGTATAGCTCACTTTTGGATCAAGATGGTTGGCCCCCAAAAGCCCCGCCTTCAATTGCCAATAGTCCTCATCGAGCCGCTGATGGTTCAGTTTCCAAGCCAAGGAACGCAACTTTACCAACATGGGCATGGAGCGATCTCCAAGTGCCGCTGACTCCACAAATTCCATGTAGGGGATCGAGACTTGCTGGGAAAATGCACGGTTATAGAGATCCACGAGGGCGGCAATTTCTAGCTTTTTGGCCAGATATGCTTCATTGAGCTTGGCATCAATGCGCTCTAGGACCTCGCCACGGGGCTGCCGGGGTTGCCGAAAAACGTATACGCCAAAATCTTCCAGAATCTGGGATTGCGCCCACAATCCCTCGGCATCGCGCTCCAGGTCTTGGCCCCAGCGGTCCATAAGGGTGCCAAATAGGGCTGGCACCCACTCGTCAAAATGGTGCTCCACGTATGCTTCCATCTCATAACGGGCGAGCTCGTGCGGACGCTTGCGCAATTCTTGTTGGGCCAGAAAGTCATTGAGCGCCGAGAGCAGCTCGGCGCACAGCTTGTCGAATCCGTTTGCGCGGTAGGCGGTCGTGACGTCGGGCAATAGCTGCCAAACCTCTTCGGTCGTGAGTTGCTGATCGGGCTGCAGCACAAGTGCTTCCTCCAACAGTTTCCGGAAATCGGCCAACCGCTGCCCCAGCCCAAAATAGGGCGACGCCAAGTACAAGCCAAAGGCCGCTCGCTCGTCGACCGACAGCGCGGTGTAGATCCGGAATACCTTGCGCGATCTCATGGGTGGTGGTTTGGTACAAAATACATGTTTCCCGCAAAACATTCCAAGATAAGTACTAGGAAGGTCGCCCTCAAAGTGTACAGCTGCCGTCGGCCACATCCCCCAAACTTTGCATCGTCGGTCAGGGAGTTGAGCACTTCGCCCAGCGCCACTCGACGATCATCCTACTTAATTTTTTACATTATGGCTACTGAAACGATTACCGGCCACTTCACTTGCGACAACAGCTACGCTGTCTATGTCGGTACCCAATCTGCTGTCGTCACCAAAGTGCTCCCCACGACCGGGGATGGCATCACCAATAGCAATGCCACCCAAATTTTCCAAGGTGACGATGTCACCTTCACCGCTAGCTCGGGTGACTACTTTTACCTCATCGCCTGGAGCGACGATAGCTCTGTGCAAGGCTTGATC
The DNA here is from genome assembly GCA_031424495.1 of Bacteroidota bacterium. Taxonomy (GTDB): domain Bacteria; phylum Bacteroidota; class Bacteroidia; order J057; family JADKCL01; genus JADKCL01. The sequence continues at coordinate 8,301 of JANPHP010000063.1, forward strand.
GGTGAGTTTACCGGCACGAGCACAATCTTGACAGGCGACGCGGCCTGGGAAGTCTTTGCGACAGGCAAAAACTATGGCAACAACCAGGCGCCGACGGCGGCTGAGATCACAAGCCACATCGCCGCCGCCAACAGTTCGTCGGGCTGGAAGGCGACAGCCGTCGGCCCCACCAATGCCAATTCGAGCCAGATCTATGGTGGCCCCGCCAGCCTCAAGGTCGGGAACGTGCGTGACAACGCGCAGTGGATCTGGTACAACTCCGGCAAAAACGGCAGCAACTCTGCATTTGCAGGCTTCAACCACGATGAGTATTTGATCTTTCGCATCCCTGCTTGGAAAATGGCCGAAGAACTCAATCCAGTAAACCCGACGCCAACCCCTACACCCACTCCCACTCCCACGCCCACCCCTGCACACGATGGCTGCTGCGGTTGTGCACCTGCGCAGCCTCTCGTATGCATGCCAGCCCCCGCACCCGTGGCCAGCTTTGACATCAGCATCAGCCGCGTGCGCATCGTGAAAAACAGTGCCCGTGATGGCAAGGGCGAAATCATGCTCACCGGCTACGCCGATGGCACGAGCGCTGTTGTGCCTGGCATGGGCAGCTATATCACGCTCTTCACCAACTGGGGATGGCGAGTCATGAACAAATACGTGACGACGGTCGCCGTGGCCAAAGACAGCACGGTGAGCGTGCCGCTCATGGCCGAGGCCTTGCTGAGCATTACCGGCGGCATGCGCATGGGCGCTTGCCAAGACCTCAAGTACATGGACCTCAAGGCTGGCAGCCGTGCCGAAGCCCAAGTCCTGACCATCGAGTGCATCGACGCCCGCTCCAATGGCAACCGTGAGAACGTGTTTGTCTTGGAGGTCGAGTTTGTCGCCTTCGAAAAATAATTTTTCCGGATCGCGCCGGCAGGGGCGAGGCCATCCCTACGATGCCCGCCCCTGCATGCCGATCGCAGCGCCGTTTCAAAATTGGGCTGTCGCGCGCCCTTTCATTTACCTTCAATTTCTCAACCCTTCATTTTGTCACTCATGGAAAACAACACAGTTGTCATCGAAATCCTCAATTTCTTCAACCTTGCCGATGCCGAGCTCATGGGCAGCATGCCCGACGCCAACGGCAAGCCATTGGGTACCGCAACCGCCAAACGCGTGATCGAGGAGCGTGCGAAAATCTCGAAAGAGGGCTTCACGACCCTCGAGCAAGTCATGAAAATCAAGGGGCTCGGCGAAGCCACGATCGGCATGATCGTGAAACGCATGACCAATGCCATCAAGCATCCGAGCATGACCAAGTCACGGACCTTGTTCACATTTGCCCCGCAAGCCCCAGAGCTCAAAGAGTATGCGGACCGTGTGGTGCTGGAAAAACTGCCCAGCACGGCAATCGATGAGAAAGGCAATCCGATCGAGGAGACCGACCAAGCCACCTACGAGGTGTATTATGCCCCCGACGTGAACAAGGAGCAGCTCTTCAAGCGCCTAGAGGCCGACGCCAACTTCCGTACCACTTCCCTGCAACGCGTGTTTGCGATCCAAGCCCGCAACAACCAGTTTGTCGCGACCTCCGTGCCCAATAGCAGCGTATACCTCAGGGAGATCTTTTTCGCCAACAAATTCAAAATGCGGTATGAAAGTGCCTATCAGCACACGCCGTTCACCTTTGCCGCGACCCACCCCAATGCCAAGGTAACGGTGGCGATCGAAACCGATTTTTATGGCAACATGGGCTTGCTCAACTTCAACGCAGCGCAAAACCGCGTGAGTGCACGCACAGCTCCAGTGGGTTCGCCAGCAATCTTGAGCGACTTTTTTGACATCAGCGGTATCATTGGTGAGCCTTGGAATGGCGCGCACCCGATGTTCAAAAACTTCACGCTGATGAATTTCGCGCAGATGAACATTCCGAGCGGCGACCCCAGGGAATTCATTTCTGCAGACAATGCCGTCTCGCAACCGGGATCGCAAAACGGCCTGATTGGCAGCAACAACAATACGGAGTCTTGGCGTCGCGAAAACCAATTGCGCTACGTGGAGATCGTGGAGAATGTCGCGATTGAATCGATGGTGAATCCCAGCCATAGCGGATCCAATCGCTGGTTTGTAAACTGCCTGAACTATGCTGGCGACATCAATGCGATCAGCCAGAGTCCTAATGCTGCGATCCCTCTTGGTGCAAAATTTGACATGTATGTCTTTTATGGCTATTGGGAAGAGCGCGGCAACATCGCCTGCAGGGTTGCCTTTCGCTCCAAGCAAAACAACAGGTTCTTGGGCCTCAAGGCAAATACGCTGGGAATCTACGAGGACCTCTCAGCCACACACAGCAGCTTGAATGAATATACTTCGTTTTATGTCGAAAACGGCTGGGGCGGCACGGTCAACAACGTGAACCTCAAGACCTCGACGGGCAAATATGTGATGTGTTGGCAGAATGTCATGGTTGCCGACGCCGTAAGCCCTATCAACAACGAGCAGTTCAAGATTGTCTACTGAGGCAAGCCGCAAAGCGCTTCAGTTTTGAAATCTGATTGCCGGGCACCCGCGAGGGTGTCCGGCGATTGGTTTTGGTGGTGGGATTTATGGGCGAATGCACAGTGAAGGACGATCGCCGACAGTGTGTGGGATTGCAGAAGCCATCTGTTTTGGGAGGAAATTGACTTTGGTCGCTTCTGGTATCGTGATTTCTAGGCTTATATGATAGTCATGTGATCAATCGGTTGTTTTGGTGAAAAAGCATTGAAAATCAATACATTGTCTTATGGGTCTCATGTGATGGCGTCAGGCGCGGGCTTATGTGATGGTCATGTGATCAATCGCATGTTTTGGTGGAAATAGTGTTGATAATCAGTGTATTGTCTTATGGGCTTCATGTGATTGCGCTATACGCGTGCTTATGTGATCGTTATGTGATCAATCGGCTGTTTTGGTGAAAATTGCATTGAAAATCAGCACTTTGTCTTATGGGTTTCATGTGATTGCGCTAGGCACTTGCTTATGTGATGGTCATGTGATCAATTGTATGTTTTTAGTGAAAATTGTATTGAAAACCAGCACATTGTCTTATGGGTCTCATGTGATAGAACCCATTTGATGGATATTTCCTTTTTAGCCTTGCAGCAAAGGGTAGTTCTTAACCGAGAATTGAAGATATTCGCTAGGTATTACTTGCAAGCGTGAAATCAAAAATGAAGGCGGAGGCAGCAAATCTGGAGGAAATCGTTGGCGACCTATTGGCTGTTGGGCGGGAATGTGAGTGGGTTGAGTTCAAACTGAACAATTCGCAACCAGCGGAGATCGGGGAGTATCTTTCAGCGCTGTCAAACGGAGCGTGCCTTTCTGGGCAGCCTTATGGATGGCAAGTATTTGGGGTCAATGACAAGACCTTGAAAGTTGAAGGAACGACCTTCGACCCTTTTCGAGAGAAAATAGGCAATCAGGAGTTGGAAAGTTGGATCGCAGTACAATTGGATCCTCCCGTGGATTTTAAGTTTATCGCGGGTAAATATCAGGGCAAAAGCATGGTGCTCATTCAGGTGGAGGCTACGCGACATACCCCCGTGAAATTCAAAGGGACGGCTTATATCAGAATTGGATCATACAAGAAAAAGCTGGTCGATCACCCAGAACGAGAAAGAAAGATTTGGCACAAAGTAAATGATGCGCCCTTTGAAAAAGAGATCGCACAATCAATGGTGGACAGCGACCATGTCCTGTCACTGATTGATTACGAGGCATTTTTCAGGATGATGCAACTGCCAAGCACGGAGACTTCTGAAGCCACGCTGGAACGTCTGGCCTTAGAAAAAATCATCCACAAGGTTGGAAGTAGCTGGGATATCACTTGCCTCGGAGCCATTTTGTTTGCGAGAGACTTGCGACAGTTTCCGTCCATCGAGCGTAAGGCTGTTAGGGTGATTTCATATTCCGGCAACAGCAGATTGCAGACGGAATGGGAGCAAGAGTACAGGCAGGGTTATGCGTGTGGTTTCGAAGCGCTCATTCAGCATGTTCATGAGCGGTTGCCGGGCAATGAAGTGATCGAAAAAGCCATACGCAAACAGGTCAAGCTTTTTCCAATCATTGCCCTTCGCGAGCTCCTTGCAAACGCAATGATTCACCAAGCGTTTGAAATCAAGGGCGCAGGACCGATGGTGGAGATCTTCAACAATCGCATTGAAGTCTCCAATCCAGGCAAACCGCTCATCAATCCCGTGAGGTTTATCGACCACAACCCTGAGAGCCGTAACGAGTCACTAGCTTCCCTTATGCGGAGACTAGGGGTATGTGAGGAGCGTGGCAGTGGCATCGATAAGGTCATTTTCCAATGTGAGATTTTCCAGTTGCCACCACCTGATTTTGTGGCAGGTGATAATTTTACGCGTGTGACCCTCTATGCGCCCAAACCTTTCAGTAGTATGGACAGGTTGGAAAAGGTAAGAGCCTGCTACCAGCATTGTTGCCTGAAATATGTCTCAGGGGAATCAATGACCAACCAAACCCTTCGCGCGAGGTTTGGAATCAGTGAGAAAAATTATGCAATCGCCTCACGGATTATTGCCGATGCCAAAACGGAAGGCGTGGTCAAGGACTATGATCCAGGCAACAAATCTAGGACCTACGCGAAGTATGTTCCGTTTTGGGCATAGCAGTACCCAAACTTTGCGCGCTGCAAGAGCTCAAAAGCCAGATCGATTGCCCACCTTCAGCAGGTGGGCTTTGCTGTCCCCGTAACCCATCTCGATTTCTCGCGTCTTATGGGTCAGTTTCATGGGCATTGCCTAAATTTGTATTCTCAATTTCACCCTATGCTACGCAAGATTTTCCTCCTTTTCTGCCTGCTCATCGTGGGTTTCTCCTCAGCGACATTCGCCCAAGCCCCAGATATCAGCGGGGCATGGCGAGGTGTGATCGAGGTACCTGGCATGACGCTGGATGTGATCGTCGATTTCAAAAAAGACGGTGCCAAGTGGACTGGCGATATCGACATTCCCCTGCAAAAAGCCCAAGACATGCCACTTGCGGATGTGATCTTGGAAGGAAGAACGCTCAAATTCAAACTGCCTGAGGTGCCCGGCAATGCCAACTTCTCAGGCCAAGTCGCAGAGGGTGACGAGAAAATCCGTGGTGATTTCAACCAAGGCGGGCAGGTATTTCCCATGAAACTCGTCAAGGAAAGCGCCGCCGACAAGGCGATCCTTGCTGCACGCGCCGCAAAAGCGATTACCGATTTCACGGCACTCGCCGACTCGTTGCGCAAGCTGCAACACATCGTGGGCATGAGCGTGGCCATCGTAAAAGACGACAAAGTGGTTCTCAGCAAAGGTTTTGGGGAAAAGGAGCTCGGCAAGGGAAATGCCGTCGATGACCAGACGCTATTTGCGATCGGCTCCAGCACCAAGGCATTTACCGCCGCCAGCTTGGCCATATTGTCGGATGATGGCAAGCTCGATTGGGACAAACCCATTCGCCATTACCTTCCCGACTTCAAAATGTATGACGACTTCGCCACGCAGGAAATGACGGCCATCGACCTCATGTGCCACCGCTCGGGCCTGCCGCGCCACGAACTCATGTGGTATGCGAGCCGCGCGAGCCGCGAAGACATCTACCACGGGCTGCAATACTTGCAACCCAACAAGAGCTTTCGCAGCGCTTGGCAGTACCAAAACCTGATGGTCATGACGGCGGGTTACCTCGCCGGCAAGCTCAACGGGACCTCTTGGGAGGCCCTTGTGAAGGAGCGCATTTTCAAGCCACTGGGCATGAACGTCACCAATTTCTCCGTCAGCGAGCTTCAAAATAGTCCCAATGTCGCCAAGGGCTACCGTTGGAACGAAGAGAAAAAACTGAGCACCCTCGCGCCCTACCGCAACATCGACGCGATCGGCCCAGCAGGCTCCATCAACTCCAATGCACAAGAGATGACGGCTTGGCTGCGGATGCAACTTGCGAGCGGCAAACTTGGCGACAAGACCATCATTTCGCCAACGCAGGTCGCGAAGATGCATACGCCGCAAATGTCGCTGGGCAAGGTTTCCAAGCAAAAGGAGATCTCAGAACCCAGCTATGGTCTGGGTTGGTTCCTGTATGAATACAAAGGGCACCGCGTCGTGGAGCACGGCGGTAATATCGACGGTTTCTCGTCACATGTCTTCATGATGCCCGACGATGGTTTTGGGATGGTCTTGCTCACCAACCTCGACGGCTCCGACTTTCGGAAATCGCTCAGCTACTATGCTGCCGACATGTTTCTGGGTCTGCCCGCGACCGACTGGTATAGCCGAGATTACGGGTCAGGCAAGGAAAAAGACGACAAGGAGGAAAAGCCTGCCAAGCCGACACCGGTCAAGGGCACCAAGCCCGGCCACGAACTCGTCGACTATGTGGGCGACTACAGCCACGCGGGTTATGGCGTGATCTCCGTCACCCTACAGGGCAAGGACCTCCACGCCAAGTTCAACGATTTGGCCTTTGACATGACGCATTATCATTACGATGTCTTCAATGGTCACCTCGCTGATCTCGACGAGGACATGCTCTTTGCCTTTCAAACCGGCAAGGAGGGCGACGTGTACCGGGTCGACATTCCGATGGAAGCGGCTGTTGCCGACATCGAATTCATTAAAGTGCCGCCAGCACGCCTGAGCGATCCCGCGGTATTGAAGGATTTCCTAGGCAAATATGAATATGCCGATGGGAAGCTCACCATTGAGATCGAGCTTGTGGGCGGCAATCAGTTGCAGGCGAATGTAAGCGGGCAAGGCGCACACCGCATGGAGCCCTGGCGCAATACCCAATTCAAATTGAAGGATTTGAATGGTTTCAGCCTGGAGTTTGTCGCGGATAAAAAGGGCGTGTATGACACCATGATTTTGCGCCAGCCAGGGATAGAGATGGCAGGAAAGAAGAAATAGGTTCGGGTACGGGAAGACGGTTCGAGTACCGGTTTACGGTACGGGCTTGAAAGGTTTGCATCAAGCTTGGACTGGCGATCCGATCATCCGACAAAATTCCCTAACTTGATAGCATGAATCGCCACGAGGAAATATTCGCGCGCCAGCAGGCTTTTTTCTGGGAAAAACTGAAAGGCAGCACGGCCACCGAAAGGGTCGCCAAGCTGCGCAAAATGAAAAAATGGGTCTTGGCCCATCAGAAGGACATCCAAGATGCCCTTTTCAAGGACCTGCACAAGCCTCCCCATGAGGCCGACCTCATGGAGATCATGCCCGTGATGGCAGAAATCAAAGACGCCATCGCCAACCTGCACGAGTGGACGCGCCCCCGCAGGCTTGCGACACCGATGGCCTTCATCGGCTCCAGTTCAGAGGTGATCTATGAGCCCAAAGGCTGTTCGCTCATTCTCGCGCCCTGGAATTTCCCCTATATGCTCACCATCGGGCCCCTCGTCTCGGCGATTGCCGCAGGCTGCACCGTCATGATCAAGCCCAGCGAATTTGCCCCGGCGACCAGCGAGCTCATGGTAAAAATGATGGCGGATTTGTTCACGGAGGATGAGGTCGCTGTCTTTTTGGGCGACCACACGATGGCAACTGCGCTAACAAGTTTGCCATTCGACCACATCTTTTTCACCGGCAGCCCCGAGGTCGGCAAAAAGGTCATGCACGCCGCTGCCGAGCACCTCACTTCGGTCACGCTTGAACTCGGTGGCCGCAACCCGGTCATCGTCGACGAGACCGCCAACATTAGCGACACCGCCCGCAAGCTCGTCTGGGGCAAGCTCGTGAACTCCGGCCAAAGCTGCATGTCGCCCAACTATGTCATGATTCATGAAAAAATCTATGACAAGCTGGTCGCCAAGATCAAGGAGACCTACGAAAAAAGCTATGGCGAGACGGCGAGCCACATGCAAGACAGCGCCGATTTCAGCCACATCATCAGTTCCAAACATCAGGAGCGGCTGCAAGGCATGGTCACGACCGCAGTCGCGAGCGGTGCCAAGATCCTGATCGGCGGCAAGGGCGACACCGCCAAGCGCTACTTGGATCCGACCTTCCTCACCGACGTGCAGCTCGGCAATCCCATCTTGGAGCAGGAGCTCTTCGGGCCGATCATGCCCATCATGAAAATCAAGGATTTGGACGAAGCGCTGGCCATCATCCGCAAGGTCGAGAAGCCGCTGGGGCTTTACATCTTCAGCCGCAGCAACAAAAACATCGCGCGCGTGCAAAACAGCACGAGCTCGGGATGCATGATGATCAACGAGACGACGGTGGCCTTTGGGCATACTGAGATGCCCTTTGGCGGCGTGAACTACAGCGGCATCGGCAAGGCCCATGGCCACGCCGGCTTCCTGTCCTTCACCAACGAAAAGCCCGTCATGCGGCAAAACACCCTGCTGCCCTCAACCCTGCTGGCCTTCGCGCCCTACTCCAAAATCAAGACCAAGCTCTTGAATATTGTGATGCGCTGGTTTTGAGCGAGCCGGTCTCGCATCTGATGCGGGACACGGCTATCGAAGTGCCGCCTCCGGCGGCGGATGCAAATCATAAAATACTACCGCAGCAATACCGCCTTGGTCGCTACCTGCGATTCCCCGCGCGCGACCAGCCAATAAAGACCACGGGGCAGTTGGCGCACATTAAGCATGGTTTGCGTAGCCACGCGATCGCAGGTCTGCGCTAGCACGGTCTTGCCAGTCATATCCATGAGTGCGACCTCAGTAAGTGGCTCTGCGGCTGTCACACTTATCTGATCGCTTGCAGGGTTGGGCGATAGCATCATAAAAGCCACATTTTTCTCATCCAGCGCTGACATGAGCATGGGCGTGCGGTAGAGTGTCTGCCCATTGCTCGTGAGCTCCCGCAAATAATAGTCTTCTCCAAACTGATCGAGCACAATTACATAGGGGAGGCTGTAGACCGTGCCGATGTCGGGCAAAAAGAGGTTTTGGTAACCGGATTGCCAAGTGGAACTCGCGGGCCATCGGGGCAAAGATGCCGGAACTTGATGCACAGGAACCATTGAGTCACAAAGCATCGGCTGGCAAAGCACCTCATTGTTGAATCGCTCGGCGTGTGAACCTTGAACCCTGCCAGCCGGGGTGAGACTCACGAGGTTTTGGAGGGGCTCTGAAGGCAGGCCAGTCGGAACCCCAAATTCATAGAGCAGGCTCTCCTCCGCATTGCCCAAAACCACCGAATCCAAAACCCAAACCTGTGTGCCGATCACGCGGGTGTAAAAGGTGCCGTCTAAGGTGTCAAAATTATTTGAGGGTGGGAAACCAAATCTGTTGTAGAGCGTACCGGTGCGGCGCACGATTTGGTAGGTGTTGCCGACAGCGACGGTATCTCCCACGACCTCGTCTTGCCAGGCCGTTATCATTTCTTGCGGAACGTAAAAATCTTCTCTAAACTGGAAATACTCCCATTTTGTGCCGACTGCTGTCGGGTATTGGGAAAATGAAAGCATAGGGATAAGCAGCAAGCAAACAAGTAGAAGTTTCTGTGGGATGGGCATAGCTGAAAAGGACCAAGGATTTTTGATGTTTCGAAAAAAGCTAAAAGGTTAGCGATTTCACTTAAATATACCAATAAAATGGTGCAATCCCCTAAAGATGGGCCTAATAGATTCTTTCCTCAGCCATACGGTCACAACACCACCTTGCGGCGCCTTGCAACTTCCTCGGTGGCGGTCTTCCCGCTCAGCGAATGATAGGGCTGCGTGAAAAAGCCGTGAAAGTCTTCGGGGCAATGATCGATTCAATCGTCGTGCCCTCCGTTTGCACTTCTCAGGGTTGCCTTGCTATTCCCTACGCTACCGCAGCACAACCGCCTTGGTCGCCACCTGCGATTCGCCTTGTACCACCAACCAGTACAATCCTCGCGCTAAGGCAGTTACACCGAGCTGCTCTTCGGTGTCCAAGTCATCGAATTGCTGTTGCAAAACCGTTTTGCCAGTTGCGTCGACCAGCCTGATACTCTTGATCGGTGATGACGCCTTCACCTGCAGGTGGTCGCTCCCGGGATTGGGCATGACATGCAGAAAATAGTCTGGCAAGGCCTCGCCCACTGCCGAAAGGATCCCAGGATTTGTATACAAGACCTGACCACCGCTTGTGAGCTGTTTCAGGAAATAGGATTGCCCGAAGACATCAAGCGCCAAAATCAATGGGTTGCTATAAATTGTGCCTACGTCGGGCAGAAAGTGTATTGATCTTGTGCTGCCGTAGGTATAAGCAGCAGGCCACCATGGGGGAATAGCGAGAATGGTATCGACGACAAAGACAGTGTCACACGGACCGAATTGCGCACAAACCGAATCATAATTGTAATAAAAAAAGGGGTAGGTATTGTCAAAGATGCTACCCGGTCGCGTCAGGTTGAGGAGGTTGTGGACCTTCTCTTGCAAAGTGTCGCCCAAGGAAAGCCCAAATTCATACAATAACCGCTCGTGGGCTGTGCCCAAATGCACCGAATCCAATACCCGTACCTGCGTGCCCGTTACGCGATAGTAGTAGGTGCCGTCAAGTGTGTCAAATCGATCAAATCCCGGCGAGCTTTCGTTTCGATACAAAACGCCAGTTCGATGCACAACATGATAAGTGTTGCCGCCTGCCAGCGTGTCGGCAACAACAAGGTCCTCAAAGCTTGGTATGATTGCTTGAGCGACCGCTTGGTCTTCATAAAACTGGAAATACTCCCATTTGGTGCCGATGGCGGTCGGGAATTGAGAATAGGAAATGATCGGAATAAGCAGCAAGCAAACAAGTAGAAGTTTCTGAGCGGTGTGCATAGCAACTGCAGGAGGTTTTGCGGGGTGATCCAAAAAGAGAGAAAAGTCATCTCCCTGATTGAAATATACCAATTATTTGTTGCATTCCCCCAAAGGCAGGCGATACATTTACCCTCACCTTAAACTCACAACACCGCCTTGATGCGCTTTGCAACTTCCTGAATGGCCACCTTCCCGCTCAGCGAATGATTGGGCAATGTGAAAAAGCCATGGATGTCTTCAGGATAGTGCAACAGCTCGGTCGGTGTGCCCTCGGCTTGCAGGCGGGCTGCATATTGCTGCCCGTCGTCGCAGAGCGGGTCATAGCCGGCCGTGACCACGATGGCTTGCGGCAGTCCCGCGAGGCTAGCTGCCATGATCGGCGAGAGGAGCGGGTCGAGGCGATCCTCCTCCCGCGCCATGTACATCGCCAAAAAATTCAGGATGTCGTTTTTGGTGAGGATGGGGGCAAATGCATGGGTCTCCAAGCTCGCGTATTGCAAGCGCGCATCGGTCGCGGGATAGATCAATGCCTGCAACTTGATCTTGGGGCCGCCGAGGTCTCGGCTTTTGAGGCTCACCGCAGCCGAGAGGTTGCCGCCCGCGCTGTCGCCCGTCACGCATACGCGTGCGGCGTCTGCGCCTAGCTCGGCAGCGTGTTGCGTCGCCCACACGAGGGCGTCGTAGCAGTCGTTCAGACCCGCCGGAAATTTATGCTCAGGCGCCAGCCGGTAGTCGACCGACACGACCACGGCCCCGACACGATCGGCCAGCATCCCGCAGTAATAATCATTCACTTGCAGATTGCCGACCGCCCATCCGCCCCCATGAAAATTCAGGATCAGCGGCAGCTTGCTTGCATTTTTGGGGCGATAGATGCGCACAGTCACCTCGGCATCTCGTACCGGAATCTTGCGGTCCTCGATCTGCAAGCCGCGCGGTGGACGACCAAAAAACAATTTGGGCATCAAGATCGGCGGCAAAGTCCTGCGCGCCTGTCGCAGGTGTTTCGGGGTCGGCATCCCCTCGTGTGCGTCACGGACTAGGCGCATCATGCGCAGCAGGAAACGGGTCTTGAAGGGGAGCTTGTATTTTGGCATCATCATTTCAGAGCTAAATCTTCCTTGGAATTGCTGAGAACCCGCTTTGAAGGCTACTGCAAATATTCTTATTTCAGCAGCAATCGCTGAGTCGAGACGCCCTTGGGATGCGTCACCTTCACGAGGTAAAGACCAGACGCCAAGTCGTCGAGCGCGAGCTGGGTTTTGAGACCAGTGAGCGGTGCTGCCAGCAAACGCTTCCCATCGCAAGCAAAAACCTCGACTTTGCTGTGGAGGTAATCTTGAAACTCGACGGTCACCTGGTCGCTCCCAGGATTGGGGTAGACAGCTACCTGCGGCGCCGCGTCGCTGTTCGCGGGCGTGAGGGCAGTGGCCATCCAGCACTCCGTGATGGTGCTTGCGCTGGCAGCATTGCAGGCATAAGGCAAGCCATACATGTCTTCGATGGTGCGCAAGACGGAGTAGTGGTTGATGTTGCCGCCATAGCTCCCCGGCGCGACCGACTCGCCGGCAAAGACGGTCATGATGTGGTTGCTGCTGAAGAGGATGCCATCGTCTTCATCGTAGGTGAAGATCAGTAGGCTGTTGTGGGTCTTGGCCCAGTCGGCGTAGGCTTGAAGGTTCGCAAAAAACCAGTCGTCGCCTGTGGCAAGCGAGCCGTCGTGCATGTCATGGTCCAAATTGGGCGCCACAAAGCAGACGGTGGGCAATGAATCAAAGTTGCTGGGAAATGCGGTGAAGGGCAGGTTGGTGCTTGCCGGAATCTGGTTGGGGCCCGTGCCGATCCAGTTTGCAGCCGGGTTGTGGCGGCGCACATAGGCGAGATTGGTCTCGCCATCCCATCCGATGCTCAGCAAATCCTCACTGTAACTGGCCCAAGTATAGCCCGAGTCGAGCAGTTGACGGCCCAAGTTGGCGGTGGACCAGGGTGTGCCGGTCGGCAAAAAATCAAGCAACACCCCCTGGTTGCAGCCCGAGTACAAGTCTATGTAATTGGGTTGGCTCGGGTGCGTGACCGCGTAGGACTGCGTGAAGAGCGCCGAGTGCGTATCGTGTGCAAAGGTATTAATGTGCGGGGCGTCGGCTGAGCCGATGATCTGGGAGTAAGAGTGGTTTTCGTAGATGACCACGACCACGTGGTCGGGGCGCGGCAAGGGCGCCTGGGCGCGGAGGCAGATGGTGAGCGCGAGCAGGGCTGCGAGTGTGGTGGCGGATTTCATATTCGGCATCGAGTAGTGCATGCAGCCGACGACAAGATGGCTGCAAGGAGGGAATTTAGGGAGATTTGCGGGAAAGGCAATACTCGGGCGAATGACTCAACCGCCCAATGCCCTCGCCTTGGCAAGGAAATCGTGGCTCAGCTTGTGGTTGGGGTCGATGGCCAGGGCCTTCTCAAATTGTTGGACGGCGCGTTTGAGGTGCCTCATGTTGAGGTAACATTCGCCGATGGAAAACTCGGCCAGCACACTCTCCGGTTGTACAGTGAGCGAAAGCTCAAAATCGAGGATCGCTTCCTGCCATAGTCCCTGATCCATCTTGCTGAATGCGCGGTTGTCGATCGCCTCAAAAAAGACAGGTAGCATTTCAATCGCCAGGGTATATTTTGCGACCGCAGCGGCATGTTGCTGGTTTTCCGAGAGCTCGTAGGCCTCTCTGTAATATTGATTTGCTAGCCGCACGACTTCTTCTGCATTCTGGGTCTGCCGCACATATTCACGGTAGCCGAGCAGGTCATCGTCAGTGATCCTTGACTTGGTGAGCAATTTGGTGTCTTCAAAGCCATCTTGAGCGATGGGCGCGTGATAGACCATGATTTCAAGGCTGCCGATCTCATCTGCCGCAGGCAGTGGAGCCACGGGCTGATAAATCAATACATGGTAAGTCTTGAAGGCAATATCGTGCCGCAACAGCTTGGAAATGTGGTATTGGCCATCGCGCTGCGTGTAAAAGACATCGCCCTCTTGGAAACTCGGTGGTGGCGGCGGGGTCTTGGAGAATAGATTTTTGAAAATGCTCATGGATAAAATGTTGAATGAGACCCAATTTAGGATTATTGGACGGCGGAGGCAAATCCTAATCCATCCCCAAGTCGCTTGCAAATCGCGCCAGCGGTTGCAGCTCGTACATCTCGACGCCGATTTGATCTACGGTGATGGCTGCGACAGCCACATAGATTTCAAACTTGTCGGCAAAAGCGGGCGGCTGTAGCAGCGTCTTGTGGTTGGCGATACAGAGCCATGTCGCCCATTGATCCAGATTGTAGTATGGATTCGAGCGACCTCGTCGCCAGACAAGACGATCCAACCATTTGCCAACTACACCTCGGCCTTCTGAACTCTGGGTCTGCCGCGGCAGTTGCAATTGCAGGCGTTCTTTGAGCTCCTGCCAAGCAGCGGCATCCATCACCGACTCGAGGTCAATGCTGAAATCCTTTCCCAGCTCCTCCCGCTGCACGATGCTCATCTCGACCAAAGCGACCTCCAAGCGCTTGCGCACAGATGGGCGAAGCGTGGCCTCTTCGCAGGTCACGCCGAGCATCCGCGCGACAAGATCGACCATGTCCTGGACCGTCACGACCTTCTCAGCATCGAGATCCGCGACCTGGATGCCAAAGTAGTCTTCAAATGCCATTAGGAGATGTACGCTGTCGAGGCCCATGTGGGAACTGGTTGAAGTTGATTGATTTTTTCAAACAGAACTTTACGTATAGTACCTGATCCATGCGTGGAGTGTTTGCACCAATCGGTGCACCGTGGTGCTAGGATTTGCTGCGATGGGTTCCTTGCCCGTCTGATGCGCGGTGAGCTTCTCGGCCCGCTCGATTGCCAAGTTGAGATTACCAATCTCAAAAACAATGTCGACGGTCTTTGAAGTGGGCCGCTTGTGGTCGTATTCAAAGTCAGCATACTTATTGGTCTTTCTGATCTGCTCCTCTAGCATTTCATAAATGAGGCTGCGGGCCAGCGGTTTTTTGGGACTCACGCTCACAAAATGCAGCAAAAGCCAAAGTTCAAATACCTCGTTGCTGTAGGCGACTTCCATGCGGGCTTGGCTTGCGATCTTGAAAGCCTGCCTAAAATTTGCCATCCTCGTTTCGTTCAGGTCGGCGTCGTCCTTGTCAAACACTACCCAAACTTCATCCACCTCCTTGCCAGCCTCCTGCTCCAAAAGCAACCGTTCGCGAATAGCCTGCTCCACCACGCCTCGCG
Source organism: Bacteroidota bacterium (assembly GCA_031424495.1). Lineage (GTDB taxonomy): Bacteria > Bacteroidota > Bacteroidia > J057 > JADKCL01 > JADKCL01. The sequence goes on from JANPHP010000063.1 coordinate 23,311, forward strand.
CATCCCTGCCTGTGCCTACCGGTTTCAGGTATATGGTTTTGGGCGGAATCTGAGCGCCCAGCCGCTTGAAGTAGCTGGGCTCGGTTTTTTCATCCTCGCACACGATCAGAAATAGATACTGATACCGCTTGATCCTCACGGGTCGCTCGTCGAGCTCTGCGGTTGCGAATCCTGAGACTTTACCCCTTTTAGCCATCGCTGGGAGACGTTACGGCATGGAAACTAGACAGGATGGGAATCGCACCATAGCGCCCCTCGATGTAGCGCTTTTCCTTGTCGGTGTCGGGCCTTTCCCGCTTGGTGCTGCCATCTCCCTTTTGATCGACATAGACAAAGTCTGAAAGGGAGTAGATTTCTGTCGACTCCCACTGATTTTTCTCCGCGAAATAGATTTGGTCTCGTCTCAGATTTGAATACGAGAGCAGATTGGTATCATGCGTGGCAAAGATCAGTTGCGCATGGTTGGGATTGGTATCGGGGTTCAAGAATAGCGAGATGGTGTCCAAGGTCATGATGGGATGCAACTTGGCTTCGATCTCATCGATGATGAGCACGCCGCCATTTTCCAGGGCCCAGAGTATCGGCCCGCTGAGATGAAATGCCTTGATGGTCCCCGCAGACTCCCGCTCATCGAGCTTCCAATGGAGATGGGCCTTGGTTTCATCTCCCGATGCCGAATACAGCTTGTGTTGCGCCTGGACAGAATAGCTCATCTTCCCGGTAAGCCGCCCGATAAGCGCCCGCCGCGTGTTTTCGTCCAATAATTCTGGCAATTCCGACGCGTCAAAATCTTTGGTGGTCACCTCGATTGCGGTGAGGCCGAGGTTCATCCGACCCAAAAATGCATTGATCCTGTCTCTAAATTCTTGATTGCCATGTTGCCACAGCGATACGGTTTCCATCTCTTCTGATGCAGAATTGAGGCCGTCGATCATCTTGAAGTTTCTAAACCATTGGAAAACGATCCTTGCCTCTTCGATGTTGAACATGTCGCAGGTAGACAAAAAGAGGGAATTGGCCCGTGTCGCCTCGATCGCTGCATCGATGATTTTTGCATTTCCTTTCAAGGCGATCGTCGGGTCGATCGTCTCGCCGACCCGCAAGAAAATATTGACTTCTCTCCCGACGGACTTTTTGTAAAGCCATTCCCGCTCGATCACATCCAGACTATACTCAACCCCATAGCGGTACTTGACGCCTTGAACGAGAAATGTGATCTCAAATTTCGTCGGTTTCTGATCCCAGCCCTCCCGCAGCAAAAATGGGTCGTAGGGCAGCTTGGTGGTGGACGATGCCCGCGCAGACAGATGCAGGAGCGAATCCAATAAACTCATGGACAAGAGCAGGTTGCTCTTGCCGCTTGCATTGGCGCCATAGAGGGCGAGCGCGTTGAGCGCACTATATTTTCCATCGACGACAAGGTTGTTGTCGCCGTCTCCTTTCTTTGAGTCAGGACGCAAACTCAGCACCTGCTCCTCACCGATCGAGCGATAGTTCGCTACCCGAAATTCAACCAACATAGTCTTTTTGGTAGTTCTTCCTCAAAGATACGGTACTTCGACCCAGATTTGCAACCCAATTCAATTTTTTTAGTCCAAATCCTCCATTTTGGTTTCCTCGGTCAAGCAATTATTGAAGATAGGTTTTGCCTACGGACGAGGTTCAAGTCATCGGTCGATGCCTTGCCGCTAGGTATTCCGGAGCGTGCTCGGCCAAAATCTGTGATCCTTGTCCAGAAAGACGATATAGAACACGTCGTCCTCGATATAACCGACCACGACCTCCTTGCTTGCAGGCGTGATGTGCATGACGGCCCAAGTGACTGTATCTATATGTTTTGGATGAGTAAATCCCGAATTTGGAGGAAAATCCACTTTGTGGTACTCTTTGATCATTTGCTGTTGTCGCACATGAAGCGCAGGATGCTGCCCAACAAATTTCATGCGCAAGTTGAGCGCACCGAGCAATCCCAGCGCATTCCACTCTTCGATCGATTGGCCTTCGCCGTGAATATGCTTTGCAAAACTAAAGGTAATGTTGCGTTCACGTTTACCGACCGTACCTCGATTGCCCTGCTCTCTCAGGTAGGCAGGATCCTTGCGTTCGCCCTTTTTGTCACGCGCCATACAACAAATTCATTGCCTCTTCGCGCAACTCCATAGTCTCTGCTGCTCCAAAATCATGTGCCAAGTATTTCTTTTGGTAGTCGGATGTGTTCCGCACGGTCTCGGAATTGAATTCCGAGAGCGAATACAATTCTGACTCACCAAACTGATTTTTGCTGGCAAACCAAATTTGGTCGCGTCTCAAAAGATCTTTGTCCATGAGCGAGGCGTCTTGTGCGGTGAATACGAGTTGGGCACCGCGTGTATTGTGCTTGTGAAACAGCTCAATGAGCTTGCGGCTCAAATTGGGGTGAAATTTGGTGTCAAATTCATCGACAAAGAGCAGGAGGCCTCTACGTAAGGTAATGTAAACTGCCCCCAAGAAATAGACGAGTTTCTTCGTTCCCTCAGACTCGACCAAATCCAATGGAAATTGCACCGAGCCAATTAGCAGGTGATTTTCATCATAACGGTTATGGTAGGTGTAGATTTGGCCTTTATCCTCTCCAATCTCTACGTCAGTAATTTCAAGGAACTTAAGGGCCAATGAAAGCCATGCTTTGAATGGGAGGTTTGATTTCATAAGAGTTGGCGTCGCCGTTCTGTAATTCGCCTCAGTCAACCCGCTTATTATTTCGCAATTCTTAAACCATTCAAATACTAATTTGGAGACATCTTGATTGTGTTGTGCCAAGTGGCTAATGAAAAGCACGTTGGCATTGACCTCATGCTTATATTTTTCACCTTCTCTAAAAGATTCCTTATTAATTTCAAATGTGGTTCCAACACGATTGAATAGTTGAATCTCTCGATCAATTTTACGGTAGAGCCATTCGCGCTTGATTTCAAAGCCATTGATTTCAAAGCCATAGCGATAGATTACCTCCTTCAATAAAAATGAAACCTCAAAAAATATGTTCGCATTTGCAGTAGAGGTGTTCAATTGGAATTGGACATTGTCAGGTTCACGACCTTCGGTTTGCAGGAGAGAGTCACGGAAGGAGTTGTGAACGATGCTCTTCATTGTAACCATAGCTAAGATGAGGTTGCTCTTGCCGCCGCCATTGCTGCCATAGACTGCAGCGACCTTTAGCAACTCCAGCCCACGCTCTGTTTGGATGAGGTGGGTATCTGCATGCTCCTTAAAGGATTTGACCCGCGTCATGAGCAAGACGGCTTCATCTTTATAGGAGCGAAAATTTTTGAATTTGAATTCGATCAACATAGCTTCGCGTGATTCTTAACTTCCGCAAAGATAGGCATTAATCCATTAAATTGAAAACATTTTACAAATTATAAGAACAACGCCCCCATAAGGCAGGACTTATTCTTAGATTGGGATTTGGCAAGCCGTCTTTTCGTGGTAACTCAAGCGGAGTACGGAACCATCAGACCCCTCCCTCACTCATTATTCTCCATCAAATAATCCAGAACCTTGCGCATCAGGTGTGCACGGTCTTTGCCGCGCACGTTGTGGGGGTGGTTGGGATAGACAAAGTAGTCCATCTGCACGCCATTGGTGACGGCTTTTTCTACAAAATCTAGGCTGTGCTGCCACACGACCACGTCGTCGTTGGTGCCGTGGATGAGCATGAGCTTGCCTTTGAGGTCTTTGATATACTTGGTGACCAGCGAGTTGTCGTAGCCAGCTTTGTTGGTTTCGGGCGTGTCCATGTAGCGCTCTGTGTACATGATCTCGTAGAGGCTCCAATCGATGACGGGGCCGCCGGCGACGCCTGCGTTGAAGGTGCCCGGTGCGCGCAACATCATGTTGCAGGTCATGAATCCGCCGTAGCTCCAGCCGTGGATCACCATGCGCTTGGCGTTCACATTGGGGAGGCTTTTGAGATAGTCCACGCCTTTGAGCTGATCGGCGACCTCGACGGTGCCGAGGTCCCTGAAGATGGCCTGCTCAAATTCCTTGCCCCTGAAGGCTGATCCACGGCCATCAACCGTGAAGACATAGTAGCCTTTTTGGGCTGCATATTGCATCCACAAGGGTCCGCCAGCATTCCAGGTATTGGTGATGAGCTGCACGCCAGGGCCGTTGTAGACATAGACGAGGACAGGGTAGACCTCGTCTTCGTTAAAATTGACGGGCGCGTAGAGGCGGCAGCTCAGGTCGGTCTTGCCGTCGGCGGCCTTGATCGTGAAGAGCTTGGGTTTGCTTACGGCATAGTCCTTGAGCGGATTGGGGGCATTGAGCAGCTCTTGGGTGATGCTGCCTTTTTTCGTTTCGCGCACGCTCGTGCGGTTGGGCACGTCAACGCTGCTGTACACGTCGAGCAGGTGCGCGCCCGTGGGGCTCAACGTGCTGGTGTGCACGCCCGACTCGGTGGCGAGCACGGTGCCCGTCATTTTCTTCAGGTCCCAGGCCATGGGTATGCGATCCATGCCAAAATTGCCCGTCACGGTCACGTAAAGGGTCGTCGCCTTCGCGTCGAAGCCCAGCACTTCAGTCACTTGGAATTGGTCGCTTTTGGTGACCTGCCCGATGAGCGTGCCATCGGTTTTGTAGAGGTAAATGTGGTTGTAGCCGCTGCGTTGGCTCTGCCAGAGAAACTCCTCAGGATGGCCGGGTACGAATTGCGGGCCATGTTTGGGCTCTACATATTTGGCATCCGACTCCTCAAACAGCGTTTTTTCAAATGCGCCGGATTCGGCATTGTAGCGGTTCAGGGCCATTTGGTTCTGATCGCGGTTCAGCTCTGCGACGTAGATCGCCTTTTGATCAGGGCTCCAGGTGATATTGGTGAGGTAGTGCTCGGGGTCGCCGGTTGTCTGCAGGTAGGTGGTTTTGGCCGTAGTCGTATTGTAAACACCCACCGTTGCATGGTGGCTCTTTGCACCGGCCGCAGGGTATTTGATGACCTCTGGCGTAGCAGGATGCGTCTTCAAGTTGAAGAGCGGATAGTTGAAGACCATCGTCTCATCGATGCGGTAGAAGGCGATTTGGTCACCCTGAGGACTCCAAAACGTGCCATTGGTGATGCCAAATTCAAAACGGTGGGCTGCTTCACCATGTCTGATGTCCTGATTTTTCTCGTTGGTGACGGCGATGTCAGGTTTGCCGGGCAGGGAAATGTAGAGGTTTTGGGCGATCGTGTAGGCGATGCCGTGGTGTAGGTTGATGTCTATGTTGGTGCCCTCGCCATTGTAGCTGCTGAGCTTTTCCACCTTTTTGGCCACCCAATCATAGCTGCAAAAGGTAGTCTCTTGTAGGAAACGAAATTTGGTAGGTCCTATCAGGCGCATTGCTGGAAAGCTTGGGCGCTCGGCGTAACCAGCAGCCTTCATCGCCACGTTGAAATCTGGCAGGTTGGCCAGGATCTCGCGTTTTGCACTTGCTGCCTCGCCCGCGATCAACTGCCATTCCTCATCCACCTGCTTCAGATAGGCAAATTTTTCGGTGCCAGGTATCCAATCCAGTTGATTGACCTTCTCGACGAGCACGTTGCGTTCGAGCAAGACCGACTCCTCGGCGGTAAGGGTTTTGAGTTGGGCGAATGACAGGCTGCCGATCAAAACGATGGCTACCAACAAAATGTATCTTTTCATTTCCAGCATGGATTGAATCTGATTTCAAAGTAAAGCAATCCTAAACAAAATTGCCCTCACGAGGAGGGCAATTGTTGCTAATCTAATCTGTCGGCTCACTCGCCGCCGTCTTCTTTCGTAGGGACCTCGTCCTCGGACTTGGTGCTGCCTTTTTTGATCTTGCCCTTTTTGATCTTGATTTTGATCTCGCTGGCTTTGTCGTCAAAGTCGGCTACGATCGTATCGCCTTCGCTCAGGCCCTTCAAAATCTCGTCGGCAATCGGGTCTTCCAAATATTTTTGGATGGCACGGTTCAATGGACGTGCACCAAATTGCTGGTCAAAGCCTTTGTCGGCGATGAACTCCTTGGCTTTTTCGGTGAGTTTCACCTCAAAGCCCATGGTGTTGATGCGCTTAAACACCTTGGCGAGTTGCAAGTCGATGATTTTGAAGATGTGCTCTTTCTCCAAAGACTTGAAGAAGACCACGTCATCCACCCTGTTCAAAAACTCGGGACGGAAGACGCGCTTCAAGGCGCCTTCGATCAAGTTGTTGCTTTTCTCGGAAGTGCTCGTCGAGCTGCTTTTGAAACCGACGCCTTGGCCGAAGTCTTTGACTTCGCGCGCACCGACGTTGGAGGTCATGATGATGAT
>JANPHP010000064.1:0-37802 GCA_031424495.1 Bacteroidota bacterium
GACACCTGGTGCCCTGCTCTCCGCAAAATCTGCACAAGTGGATCCTTATCGCCTCGCGCATGGCCTACTGAAGGTGAGTGAAGCTAGGGGGCTGATGATCGTGGACAATACGGACATTAAACGCATTCGCAACGTAGACAATCAAATCCAGCTCACAACGAGTGATGGCTATACCATTGTTGGCAAAAAGATCGTTTATGCGACCGGCTATGAGGCTCTCGACATGATCGAGAAGCCGATTGCCCAACTGCATTCCACGTATGCCATTGTGAGTGAGCCCGTGGACCCCAGCCTGCTCTGGCGAAATACCTGCTTGCTTTGGGAAACGGCCGTTCCCTACCTCTATATTCGCACGACGCCCGACAACCGTATTCTGGTAGGTGGCAAGGATGAGCCTTTTTACAGCCCGCGGAGGCGCGATCGGTTGTTGTCCAGAAAATCAACGCAATTGGTGAGGAGTTTTAAAAAATTGTTTCCAGACATTCCGTTCTATTTGGATTTTTCCTGGTGCGGTACCTTCGCTGAAACCAAGGATGGATTGCCCTTTATCGGGACACTTCCAAAATATCCGAATGCGTATTTCGCTTTGGGATTTGGGGGGAATGGGATCACGTTTAGCACCGTGGCCGCGGAAATCATTTGTGACGCGATCCTTGGCAAAACGCATCGTGATGCTGAACTCTTTGCGTTTGACAGGACTTCAAATGCGCTTTGAGGCTCGTTGCAAGGCGTAAAGGAAACCCGCCACAAGTCCCAAATCCTCCCACAATAGGTTCGGAATTTGTCCCGGTCAGTGCTTGGAATAGGTGTAGAAGATTCAACCAGCACCGGCAAGGCCCAAGGCTTTTCGGGATCGTTCAAATTTGTGGTTCATGAATCGGGGAAAGTCCAATGCAGGGCAGGAGTTTTCACTTCAGCCCTGCATTCGACGATCCCTTTTTCGCGGAAGTTGGTTTCGTTTATTTGGATGGCATGATTACCAAGGAATCTCGCCCGTTTCAGGGTTGTTTTCTTCACTGAAAAATTTTCCTGTCGGGCCCTCCGCGTCAATCAAAGCATATTTTACGATTCGTTTTCCAGCATCTTCAACAGTTCCGGGGCCACGATGTCCGTTGAAATCCGTTTTTGTATAGCCCGGGCAAATGGCATTTACTTTAAAGTTGGTATCCTTTAGTTCGTATGCCAATACAACGGTGTACATATTCAAAGCCGCCTTTGAAGAAAGATAAATTACCCCTTTATAGTCGTAATACTTGTAAGAGGGGTCGCTGTGCAAGGCAATTGATCCTTGACTTGAGCTTACATTGACGATACGAGGTTCAGAAGATTTCCTCAATAAATCAATAAATGCTTGTGTAACGCGTACCACTCCATAAACATTGGCGTCGTATGTTGCTTTGAACTGATCTACTGTCGCGTCCAATGCGGATTGAGGATAGCCACCGTAAATTCCAGCATTGTTGACCAGAATATCCAATGATTTTGTCTTCTCGCCGATTGTTGCACGGGCCTTCTTTACCGATTCATCATCTGTGACATCCAATTTAATGGCTTCTACATTATTGATTCCTTCAGCGCTTAATTTGTTTACGGCTTTGATTCCATTTTCTAAATTGCGACAGCCGAGATAAACATAGATTCCTTTTTGGGCAAGTTGCCTCGTTACCTCAAAGCCAATGCTCTTATTTGCCCCTGTGACGAATGCTGTTTTCATTTTTCTAGTATTTTAGATTAATGAAGCAAATGTAGGGTGTCCCAAAACAGATGAACTGGACAAATCGTTTTATTTGCCCTACAAATCTTGGCTTTGTAAAAAGTCGCTTACACTCTTGCCGGTATTCTTTTTGAAAAGCCTTGAAAAGTAGTCTGGATCATTAAAACCTAGTTCATACGCCAATTCCTTCACAGAAATATCGGAGTAGCGCAGTTTTCGCTGCGCTTCGATCATCAAGCGGTTGGTGAAAAAGTCCTTAGGCGAGGTGCCGGAATATTCCTTTACGAGCCGGTATAAGCTGTTGGTGCTTAAATCCAATTTTTCGGCAATTGTATTGATGGATGGTTGCTCTGTAAGGTGTGCCTCCACCATTAATTTGAACTCCACAAACTTTGATAAGTGAGTGTTCTGAATGTCAAGGGGTTCATTCTTGAAATAAGCGATGTTCAATTCCGACAACAGTAAATTCAAGTAGGCCAATATGATTTCTGGGTCGGTCGAATGGTCTTCGGAGAGAAGTATTTGATTCAAAATTTCAAAAACTGTTCTCACTCTTTCCCTTGCAGCATTGTCCAAAGTGATTGTTTGTGCATTCAATGGGTTGACCAAAAATAGAAAGCGCTGCGGCAGTAAGGCCAATGTATTTTCATCAAAAAGTATCTTGAAATACTTTAGATTGTCTGTTTTTGCAGGGGGGATAAAAATTTGATTGGGCATCGCAAAAAGCAAGTCTCCATCAGAAATGGCAATGTCTTGCAAGTCCAATTTGTAATTGATAGAGCCACTGATCATCAATACAATGAAATAAGAAGACAACCTGCGCGGTTGAAGCAGTTTTTGCTGGATATCAATAGAAGGATAGGGGTTTTCATTTGAGTTGATCTTAATTTTCAACGCGTCGTTTTGTGAACGCTTAGATTTTTCGGTCGTTTCTCGCATGTTTTTGCACTTAGTTTGAAGCGTGGTGTTTTACAATTACCGATAACAGGCTGATAAACGAAGCTCCTTTTACTGGCAATTTACAAAATGTTCGTCCAGCTAGCAAGATTTCATTTCCCCGTCTCATTTCCCTTTGTTGAAGGTATGCTCGCCGCTGGTGATCAGCTGTTGGTGAGGCGGTTTTTTGGTTTCTCGCCACGTATGTACCCCTCCGTTGTCTACATGCTCGCATGCCCGCGGGCATCGTGAATCTAACGGGTGTCGGTGAAATAGGTTAAGCAACCTGCAGCATTGCAGGAATTTTGGTCACGCAATCCGCGCGAGATTTCGCCGATATGCAATGCCGCATGGTAGGTGGGGATAACGGTGCTGATCATTGCTGTCGATTGAGTGACCAGTCGTAGGGTAGAAATCTTAGCTTGGCCTTGGGATCGATCTGCATTGGCCCGTAACGATTCACAAATGCGATCAGAGAACCATCTGCTGTAAAATCTCCTTTGTACCATTCAAAAATCTTGGAAAGTTTTGGGGATTTCCGGTCAATTTCATTGCGCCTGCGATCATTGAGAAAGGCCCTCGCTGCCTGATCGAGCTGTACATCCAAATCCTGCGCCCGATAGGCTTGATTGCTCAATTGTGGGCAAGAGGTCGATGCGCACACAATCGCAAAATGAATCCGTGGATCGCCAAAACCTGCCCTCAATTTGCGGTGCTCCACATTGTTCAGGTCGAGGTCCTCGCCCTCGATTTTGATAAAATGAATGTCCCAAGGAGTATTTACAAACGGAATCCTAGGCTTGGAGCCAATGTCGCGAATGCTAGCGAGCGGATAATGGCGCATCACAAGTCGCACCGTGAATGCATTGTAAGCATTGATCCAAAACGCTTTGCGTTCATCCGTAGTCCAGCTAGGGTCTGAAGGCTTGCTGTTTTGCAAGTTGTTCAGATAGTCGTCGAGCAGCACAGAGTCCTTGCCAAAGCCTTGATAATCCACCAATCCATCTGCCGTCACATGCCGCTGCAGCAACGCATTCCAGGGGGCATGGCTAGGCGCTTGTGCCAGCGCACATGCCGCGGTCAGCATTGCCACAGCCACCAAAGTCAGGCAACGCATGTAAGTTTTATACACCGGGTATCTTTTCAATTGAGGAATGATCTACTTCCAAATCCTGAAGGCTTCACGAAAAGCGCGCTGATTACAAGATGCTTCCTTGGCAGCTCGATCCACATCGAGGTGAGCGTATTAAACCCAGGTCCTGGGTCAAAGTCCATGCTGCCATTAAAATCGCCGGCAACCATGACATTTCTACCAGCGTCGACAGCGATGGCATTTCCTTGGTCGATTCCGGAGCTTCCTGTCCCGTTTGCCCATGCAATCTGCGGTTGCGCCCAGGAAATTTGGACCAAACCGATGAGGAGCAGGAAAAAAGATAGGGCAGTGCGCTTCATTCAACAATGATGTTGTCCACTAATCTAGGTAAATGCGTCCAAGATTCCCAGCTTCCTTAAAGTCCGGCCGCAACAAAGGTGAACTGTGGTTGAGATAGTCCAGCGTTGCGATTGCGCGTCTAGTGACCTTGCGATATTGGACAAGTACCCGCCCTTTTGTCAACATTGGGGCAATATAACTCCAATGCCGCTGCGGCAGTTTCATCGAAAATATTTAGAGAAGCTAGATAAGCGATAGATTTGACGGCTAATGTGTATCGGCAAATGATCTTGGGCCGATCAGCGTGTGAAATAGATTCGCCGCCGGCTCAAATAAAAATCGGGATGAGCATGCATCTGCCCATCCCGACCACGTTTCCAGTAAGCTGCGATCGAGGAAATACTGCTGCATTCCCTAACGTTCGCTGCTTTTCAACATCAATGCTACATTTTTAGCCTCATACATTACGCGTCACCAAGCGCAAGGTGTTCAGTCCGATATGTGGCCACACGACCCGGCGCTTCAGGGGATCTCCATTGAATGGGAATACAATGCGGATATTTTGGAAATATTGAAGCAGTGGCACGTCTCCTTGCGGGCTAGTGACCGTTGACAACCAGTAGTCTACATCCATTTGCGTGGTATCCATTGTAGGACGCGTGACGGACCTGTTTCCGAGGAAGGGGATGCTCAAGAGGCCGCCCGTACCGTTGGCGGTGGACATGGAAATATGCGTGTGCTGCCGCACGTCCATTCCCTTGAGCGCATTCGTCAATGGGGTATAGGGCATGCGCGGATCCATCAAGGGATAAAAGGGGAATGGGATATCGCTTGGGCCACCATTGGGCTCGATGGTGTTGGAGGCATAGGCCAATGGAAGCCGTTGAGAGCTGTTTTCTGAGAAGGGCACCATTTTGGAGACATCCAAATTCCCAGGAAAAACAGGAGCTCCGCGCTCGCCAGCAGCACCTGAGCCTAGGCACAAAATACTGTTGCCATGGGGAATCGACCCCATCCGCGCAAATTGAAAACCATCTTGAAAATTGTTGATGTTGAGCAGCATACCGACCTCAGCGTGGATGTCGTCCCCGTTTTTGAAGTTTTTGGAGGCAAAATAGGCTTGTATTGCCGCACGATCCGCAGCCGAATAATTCTTTCTCAGGAAAATATCCTCAGCGCCTGCACTCTTCACCCGCTGATCATACAGCAATGCGCCGACTTGCTGCACCTGCTGAGGCGGTTGTTCGTTGGGAAAAGTCCCGAAATTGGAGGTAATCGAGATCGGCGAAAAGGTAATCGTTTCTGTGTAAGGGATCGTCTCGAAAATAAAGCCGCCATCGGTAAGTCCTTGGACAAAGCTAGGCGGGTTCGGACCAGGAATACTGATCAGATTCCAACCCTGCGGTGGATGCGCCTCGTCATAATGCGCATTAGACCATTTTCCAATAAAACCTGTAAGTGGACCGAGCAGATCCTTATCCTCTTCGCTGAGATTATTTGCGCTTAGCCTTGTAAACGGGATGTTGTGCAATGAATCTTCCATAGTTGATAAAGTGTTGGTTTAAAATTGGTAATCAATAAGGCAATGAAGATAAGCAATCTGCCACAAATGAGCTGTATCGCCGAGCAGAAAAATTGCGCGATGCATTCACCCCCATGAGGCATCCAACGTGAATGCTAGGAAGGTCCTTTAAATCAGCGCTATTCGACTCCGTTTTTTGCCACGATCCAGATTTTTGCTTAGCTTTAGCCAAGTCATTGCCAATTGTCGTCCTCTATGAAAACTCCTCCTGTTCAGCACTCACAGGCAGCCGATTCGCGGCACGAGCCAACCGGATTGGAATCCGAAGGCAAGTCCATGGCCCCGCCGGCATTTCAGCTCAAGACTACCGAGAGCAGTAGCACGAGCGCCGCTGCCAAGCCCGTGCACCAAAAGGCAGCCGATCCACAGGCGGTTCAGGATTCCAAGCAGGAATCCAAACAAGTACCTGCCGAGGTACTCACGATCACAGATGGCAATGCTTACCTGCGCAGTGGTGCTCCCACATTTGCCCCACTCAAGTCAAAGATCACACAGGGCACGCGGGTAGATGTGTTGGAGGAAAGCGTGGTAGGCGGCAAGACCTACATTCGCGTGCAGGATCACGACACGGGCGCTGAATTGGGATGGACTGCAAAGGCCAATGCCGTCAATCTCGACAAGAAATACAAACCCGCAAGTGCCACCCACGTCTACAACGTCGGAGGACACGACATCTTGGTGTTCATGCCCAAGGATGGGCTCAAGAAAACCAATGTCGATGTATTCATGTTTTTCCACGGGCGCGGAAGTGACTATTCGACTACCCAAACACATGCAAAAAGCAAAGGGTTTGATGACAATCCTGCCATCTCTGCAAACATTGCAGACGCAGTTTCCAAATCAGGTGGCATCGCCATTTGCCCGCAAGGCCATGGCTTCAAGGTAGAAAATGACTGGGGAGCCATCGGCGCCGGCGGATTTCAGAAAATGATCGATACGACGCTTGCCCATCTCTCGACCGACTTGGGCATGTCTGAAAAGCCGCTCACAGCAGGCAATGTATCGCTCGCAGGCCACAGCGCAGGCGGGAACGCCCTTGGGCAGGCGGCACAAGACACAGGCGCGACCGACGTGACGCTCCAAGAGGCAGGTTACAACTTCACCAACTCATGGACCAAACTCCGTGATTGGTTCATGCTCGGGCAGTCGCCCAAAACCATGCGCGTCGTCACCCAAAACAATGGAAACCGCCATGCAACACGCACACTTTTGCGCGACGCGCAAAAAGTCGATGGCAAACCTGTCCCAGCAGGTAAGTTCAATCCCAAGGAAATCGTGGACTATTCCAAGCAATTGGTGAAGGATGGCAAGCTTCAAGGGCCTGTGAAAATCGAGGAATTTCAAGGCGACGGCAAGGTCGAGGCAGGCGATATCGTTTTGGAGCGCGGTTTTCGGGTGTTGCGCAGCGACGGCTCGTTGATGGGAAGCCTGCGCCTCTATCACCTCGCCGACGAGAACGCCGACCACTGGGCGGCGGCCACGCAAACGATGGAATCGAGCATGACCAACGGGGCCAAAGACCGCGCCACCGACAAAGCCGCCATGGAAAAACGGTGATTTGGAGACGCAGTGAATGATTTGCAGTTCCGGCATTCGCCTCCTACGATCTACAAATTGCGAAAACCCAATATCCTCAACCCAGCGTTGAAGATTATTGCCTCGATTGCGCAGCATAAGGGATGCCGATGCATTGGGGAATTTGTTGCGTGGCAACCGTCATCTTCAAGAAATCTACCTCAGCGTCAATCGCTTGGGAGATACCAGCTTGTCGCGCATTGCGAGTGGGCTGCATGAAAACCGCAGCCTGAAAATCTTGGGTCTTGCGAGCAATGGCATCGGACCTGTTGGTGCTGAAGCCCTTTGCAAAGTGCTTGAAAATCATTCCCGTCTGCATTCCCTCGATCTTGGCTTTTCCCGCTCTACCAAAGTCTTGGGAGCAGTCGCCAACCACATGGACGACGCGGGAGCCTTGCATATCGCCCAGCTCATCCGCAGCAATCAATCATTGCGCTACCTCGACATCCGCAAAAACGGCATCGGTAGCCATGGTTTGAAATCGATCGCTGAAAGCCTCGCAACGAACGATTTCCTCCAAGAGCTGAGCCATGACAAGACCAGGGTGTCTTGGCTCAAAATGGAAATCAACAAACATTTGCACCGCAACCGTGCCGGCAAACCGATGCCGCAGGCGTCAGCCGATGTGCAGGCGATCAAGAGCGTGTATCGTTGAGGGAGGAGATCAGCTGCAAAGCTTTCGGAATTCGTTTTGTTGCGAATTCAAAACATCAATGAGCCACCCAAACGGCATGTTCTCCATCCCCAAGTCTCATTGATCCCAGCACTTCTTCCAAGCCGATTTACCCAAAGATGTGCTACTTATTCAGTGTAGCCTGTAACAAACTTGAAGGATGGCACCCGCAAATTTGTAACGTCCACTATGTGCAAACTTTCATGCACACAAGGGAACCTTGATTCCGTGTCGCGGAAATCTGAATTACGGCTATCATGAAAAAAATACTCTTCATCATCCTGCTATTTTCATTCTCTGTGGGTTTGGCTCAGCATGTTGCAATCAACACCACTGGCGCATCGCCCGACGCAAAGGCGATGCTTGACATCGCCTCGACGACGACGGGTTTGCTCATTCCGCGCATGACCACGGCGCAGCGCAACCTGATCGTGAGCCCTCCGAATGGGCTTCAAGTCTACAACACCACCAGCAACACACTCGATATTTACCGAGGAACACGGTGGGAATCAATGTCGAGCAATCCTGCATCCAATTTGGTTTATGTCTATTCCTTGGCCGATCTTCCTGCGCCATCGGGGACCACGATCACCTTGGATGCCACCAAAATGTACATTTTTTCAGGGATCGTGAGTATCTCTCCCAATTACCTCAATCTAAACGGAGCTGGCTTGCGTGGTACCGATCCTGCCAAGGATGGGGTGCTTTCTACTGTGAGCGGCGCTGTGCTCAGAAGCACAGGGGTATCGGTTTTTATGGAAAATTTGACTGTGATCCCAGCAAGTGGGAGCACCAAGGGCTATGATTTTACAGACGCTACAGGCACCAATTTTTGCAATATTTTCTCGGGTTGCTCGGTTGTCGAAATTGGCATTCCTTCTTTGGGCGTGGGACAAGTGAGTGGATTCAAAGCGATCACCATCCTTCAAAATTTTTGGAACTGTGCAGATGGGATCAAAGTCACGGGAAATGTGGGGAAATTTTCCAGCTCCTTCAATTTTGTCACGAACATCACGACAGGAGCAGGGATTCAGTTTTTGGCTGGCCTTACGATCAACGATATCGATATTTCCAACAACTATTTTATCTATCCAGGCCAAGTAGGTATCAAGGTGGATGCAGGGGCTGTGATCGATCGTGGCAGGCTCACTACGAATATGTTTCGTGGTGTGGGTACCAATTTGGTCGGCATCGACTCCTATTCTTTTGGCTGGGAAATGGCGCAAAATACCGATATCCCCAATACAAGGGCGTTTTGCTTTGAATACATGACGAACAATCCAACGGTGACGGCGCTCACGACACAAGCAGTCTTTTACAAGATCGCCGGCACAACCACGATGGTCAAAGAGCAGCGATTTACAGCATTGAGCAACCGCATGACCTATACCGGAAAGGAACCAATCACAGCTCGGGTTTTGGCCGTCATGGGTGCCCGCGCCCCATCCAACAGCGCAGACTTTTCCATCGCGATTGCAAAAAATGGAACGGTTATCGGTAACCCCTACGGGTCGATGGCATCTGCAAACAGCGGTACTAGTTTTCAGATTACCCTCGCCACAGAGGTCGATCTTGCGACCAATGACTACATCGAGGTTTGGATACGGAAAAACAATACCAATACAAATTCCATTACCGTCGATGAGTTGCAGTTTCGTGTAACGGATTGAAATCCATTTTCACAAATTCTTCAGGTCCATATTCAATCTGTATGAAACACAATCTACTCAAAATCAAGCCCTATTTGACCTTGCTTTTCTTGCTAGCAGGGTGCATGTTTGGGGATCCTCTTGTCGGCTTTTCACAGGGTGGGCTCATGATTGAAAGTGGTGCCCAGGTGCGCGTCGCTGGCAATGCTAGCATCGTGATCGCCGATGGCAAGTGGCAAAACGATGGCGTTTACGCCGCTGGGACTGGATTGGTGCGCATCGAGGGCAATGGCAGTACCCTCAACGCGACGATCGGTGGCCTATCGACCAATGGCAGTTTTTACAACTTGACCTTGGACAAGGCTGCCAATGGTGCCAAGCTGACCAATGATATTGTGGTGAGTCATCAATTGTTGCTCACAAAAGCAGCTTTGGATTTGAATACGCACAGGCTTACTGTCAGCAGTAGCGACTCCGATGCGATTGCACGCACTGCAGGCTACTTGCTGAGCGAGCAGCCCAACAATTCCAGTATGGTCGCTTGGTATATTGGGACGGCTGTGGGGCTGCATACCATTCCGTTTGGCGCACTTTCGGGTACCTATATTCCTGTGCAATTGCGCGTCACCGCTGGCAATCTCGACACCGTCAAGGTCTCCACCTACCCAACCAACGCAGCCAACCAACCCTTGCCAACCACGCCTACATTGGTGACCAATGTGTTTGATTACCAAGGCTTAGACAATAGTGCGCGTACGGTGGATCGTTTTTGGGAAATCAATCCCACCGGTGGCACGGGCGTCATTACACTGACTTTGACGGCGCAAGCAAGCGAGGTCGGCTCGATTACCGACCTCAAGGCGCAGCGTTGGGACAGCCTCAGCCATACTTGGGATGCCCCGATTTTGGGACAAATAAGTTCGGCTACCGCCGTGCAGGTTTCCAATGTCTCCAAATACACAACATTTGCCGTGACCCAAGCCCTTGAGCCACTGACGGTGGAGTTTTTGAGCTTCGATGCTTTTGTGCGCGGCCCCATCGTCGTGCTCAAATGGGTGACCGGCAACGAAACCAATAGCGACCATTTTAGCATGCAGCGTTCGGTAAACGGCTCTGAATTTACTGAAATCGGCACCGCGGCCGCTGCGGGCAATAGCCATGTCACCTTGCACTATGCGAGCGAAGATCAGCATCCGCTGCAAGGCATGTCATTTTACAGGATCGTTGAGTATGGGATTGATGGGCGAATGGTGCCGACTGCGATTCGGGCGGTGCACTTTGATGGGCCCCAAAGCATGAGCTATGCGCTCTACCCCAACCCGACGACGCAAGGCATACTTGCATTGCGCATCGAGGGAGGCAAGGGTGAAAACGTGACCGTGCGATTGGCCGACATCTTTGGCAAGGTCCTGAGCAGCTCGGAGTTGCAGCTCGATCGTGATGCCTATGAGTATTCTTTTGAGATCATTCCCCAGCTTCCCAAAGGCAATTACATCGTCTGGATTGCAAGCCGGCAAGGCAATAAGAGCTTCAAAGTCTCAGTGCAATGAGCGCGGCATTTCCTCCGGATCATTGATTGGCATTGGCATCGTGTAGCATGAAATAGGGTCAACCACTTTTTCTGCGGAGCGCACATCCATCTGACATCCTATCATGTAGGAGTTCGGAATCCCCAGAAAAATGAAACAACCATTACAAAGAAAACCTGCCCCCCCGAAGATCGGAAACCTTGTCTAGTCCGGAAGTGAACACATGCACGATCCTATTCACTGCTCCCCATTTTTTAGTTGACCTTTTCCTTGACAGTGCCAATAGCGGCAGTCTCGACTTCGCAGCCTGAAAGCCACAGCGTTAAGAACAAAACCAAGATGGCAATTGGGTGGTGGTGGATGTTGCGATGCATTACCGAAGGTAGGTATCTTTTGGGAAAGCATGATCGCTTGAGAAGTTCATTTATTTCGTCTTGGATAGGTTTTACAAGCTGAAGGCATGCCGATCTTCAAAACCAATCCCAAGAAATCGACCTTTCCGCTTTCTCAAACTCCTTGCGCTTTTAGCCTATCAATTTTCGCATATCTTTGCGCCCCCAAAAGCACCTTTTGCTTTTCATTGAAATTCGCACTGCCAGTTTGGGCTACCATGTGACCCAAAACGTGAGTACCACCTGGCCAAGTCGTCCACAACGCTTCTCCTATGGAACCTTTTTCGCTTCACCAAAGATACGCCAGCATCGCCGAGCCAGACCTCGGCATCGGCATCGTCACCGAGACAGCCAAGGGCCGTGTGAAGATTCACTTTCCTGCCTCGGGCGAATCGAGGCTCTATGCTGCGGACAATGCCCCTTTGCGGCGCGTGCGCTTCAAGCCGGGAGATACGATCGTCGACCGCGATGGGCGCTCGATGCTCATCGACCGCGTGCTGGAAGATGACGATCTGCTCCTTTACTTGGGCCAGGGGAGGTCGCTTTCTGAGGCCGATCTGGGGAATATCTCCGTGAAGCATGGCGCAGACGACCGTCTGCTCACAGGCGACGTGGATACGCCCGCTTTGTTTGCCTTGCGCCGACGCACCCTCGACAACGAACATGCGCGACAAGTCTCCGCGATCAATGGATTTGCAGGCGGACGCATTGACCTCATCCCACATCAACTTTATATTGCCCATGAGGTGAGCGCTCGCTATGCGCCCAGGGTCTTGTTGTCAGACGAGGTGGGTCTCGGCAAGACGATTGAGGCCTGCCTGATCGTACACCGCCTGCGCGCACTGGGTCGCATCTCGCGGGTGCTCATTTTGGTGCCCGATTCGCTCGTGCACCAGTGGTTTGTGGAGCTGCTCCGCCGATTCAACATGTGGTTTCACATCTTTGACGAGGCTAGATGTCGCTCTGCCGAGAAAGGTGCGCCAGACGGCAATCCATTTCTGGACGATCAGCTCATCCTCTGCAGCTCTTCCTTTTTGGCGGGTTCGCCGCTTCGCGCTCGGCAGGCCATCAATGCAAGCTGGGACATGCTCGTCGTGGACGAGGCGCATCACTTGGAGTGGTCAGTGGATCGCCCAAGCCTTGCCTATCTCGTCGTCGAGTCGCTGAGCAAAGTTGCCAAGGGGCTCTTGCTCCTCACAGCAACGCCCGAGCAATTGGGACTGGAAAGTCATTTTGCGCGCCTGCGGCTCCTTGATCCGGATCGGTATGCCGACTTTGAAGCCTTTAAAAAAGAGGCCATCCACCACCGAGAAACGGCCGATATCGTTGGCAAGTTGAGCCAAGGTGCGTCATTGGACTCCGCTGAGGCTAGTTTTCTTGCTTCGCTCGTGGGCGACGCCCGCGTGCAAGCATTGGGCAAGGGCGACGCCAGCGCCCGAGAACTGCTGATCCAAGATTTACTCGATCAGCATGGACCTGGGCGCGTGGTTTTTCGCAACCGCAGGGCATCGATGACCGGTTTCCCGCGCCGCATCGTGCACCTGCAGCCGATCTCAGCGGTTGTGGAGCAAGAAGAATTGCCCGCAACGCTTCCTGCTGAATCATCCACCGCCGTCGAGCAGCCTGCTGTAAAAGCCTCCGCCAACGAATTGAACTTTGAGGGCGATCCACGATTGGAATGGCTCGTCGCCCGCATGCAAAAGCTGCGCCCAGCAAAAGTGTTGCTGATCTGCAACCACAAGGACAAAGTGCTGGCCTTGGAGGAGGCGCTGCGCACACGTGTAAAGTTCAAGGTTGGTGTTTTTCACGAGGAGCTCACACTTGTGCAGCGCGACCGCAACGCGGCTTGGTTCTCAGAGGCAGATGGTGCGCGGTTGTTGCTGTGCTCCGAAATCGGTAGTGAAGGCCGCAATTTTCAATTCGCCCACCACCTCATCCTGTTTGACTTGCCGCGGCAGCCAGAGTTGCTGGAGCAGCGCATCGGTCGACTGGACCGCATCGGGCAGACTGAAGACATCCAGATCCATGTGCCTTATCTGTTGGGGAGTGCCGAGGAAGTGCTGGCGAACTGGTATCACGAGGGTTTGAACGCATTTGAGAGCAATCTTGAAGGCGGCAATCAGATGGCGCAACTGTTTGGTGAGCGACTGCAGGCCGTGACTAGCGCGATTGGTTTGCCAGACGCGCAGCAGCAACTTCAGGATTTGATCGCCGAGACGGCAGCCTTTCATGGCAAACTCAAGGCGACCTTGGCAGCGGGCCGCGACCGTCTCTTGGAAATGAATTCGTTTCGCCCGGCGATTGCAAATGAGCTCATTGATGAGATACGTGCGGCAGATCAGCGTCTGGATTTGGAGACTTATATGCTCGAGGTCTTTGAGCATTTTGGGATCGATGTGGAGGACCTGGCGCCGCGCACCTATCTGTTGAATGCGCTACAAGGCAATGCGTCGGCTTTTCCAGCACTGCCCGATGAGGGCATGGGGGTGACATTTGAGCGCAAGCGAGCGCTGAGCCGTGAAGAGATTGGCTTTCTCAGTTGGGACCATCCCATGGTGACGGGTGCGATCGACTTGGTATTGGGATCGAATACCGGCAGTGCGAGTTTCGGCATTCTCAAAGCAGGTGGAGCGCCTGCAATGCTGCTAGAGGTCCTGTTTGTGCTAGAAACCTCCGGTGCGCGCGGTAGCGGCGTAGACCGCTTCCTGCCCAGCACGCCGCTGCGTGTGGTGATGGATCATCGGGGCGTCGACGTCACAGCACAGTATCCCGTGGAGGCGCTCGATCAGCTGCGACCCGGTTTCATGGACGACATGCTGGACAATGAGACCTTGATGGAAACGATTTTGCCCAGTATGCTCGATGCCGCCAATACCGTTGCGACTGCGCAGGCAGGAACGGCGATCGCACAAGGGCTGCGCAAAATGCAGACCACCATGGACCATGAGATTGCTCGCTTGCAGGCATTGCAGCTCAAAAACAACCACATTCGCCCAGCAGAAATCCAAATTGCAATCGCCGAACGTGCCCAACTCGCCACCCTCATTGCCGAGGCAAACATTCGCTTGGACGCTGTGCAGCTGATTCAGAAAGGGTAGGGACAATGGATTTGGATTGGACAGCTAGCAATGATCATGTGAGCATTATCGGATCTCGCACAAAGAAACGTATGAAGGCTTCTCGTACCGCGAGCCTAAGCTAGTCCTATCAATTTAGTTGGGAACTGGTGAAGCATTCGCTTGCGTTGCGGGTATCACTCAATCTTGGTTTTCTAATGTAATTATAAAGTTAGGCTTTTTGGGGCCAACCAGTATCCAATTGGCCACAATTGGCTGTCCATCTGGAGATTTGTCATTCATCTAAAATTTGAGTGATACCAATTAAAGATTACCTTAGTATTCAATATGTAACGCTCGCTGATGTGAAAGGATCGCTCACAGACGGTGTGCAACTTGTAAGACAGTAGGAAAATGATAGCGGTGGTTTTGTGAGGATTGCCTTAAGGTATAACCCGAGGGTGCCCACATCGCGTTTATTCAGGCCTTTTGCTGGCTTTTGATTCCTAGACCTACTGTTGCCATCTTGCTGCACCACGTTCCCGCCACTGGAGCAGCTGATGAATGTCTCACTTAATGACCCTTATGAGAAAAACTCTACAAAAACTTCGTTTGGTTGCATTGCTACTGTTGTCCTTGGTAGGCGGCCTTTCAGTGAAAGCGGCGCTCAACGGCAGCTACACCATCAATGCTGGAGGAGTAGCAACTGCGACGAATTACCTAACGGTCTCCTCGGCAGTTTCTGACTTGATGACCGGCACAAGGGCTGATGGTGGGCCAGCAAACGGCCCCGGCGTCTCAGGCGCGGTTACCTTGCGCATCACACCCGGCTCAGGGCCTTACACAGAGCAGGTGAGTTTCGGTGCGATACCAGGGGCCACCGCGACGACATCTGTGCGCCTCACGGGTGGGCCCACCCGTGAAGCGATTCAATTTGCGAATACGACCACGACAGATCGCCACGTGATCAGGCTATCTGGGGCAAAGCACATCAAGCTCGACAGCTTGACACTCATCAACACTGGCGTCACCTACGGTTACGGTGTCTGGTTTCAAGCAGGCGCAGACAGTAACTTCGTGACCAACAGCCATATCAACGTCGACGTTTCCTCTGCCGTCGCCAATTTTTGTGGCATCACCATGTCGGGCGCGTCGCCGACGACCAACGGCCTGAATGGCAGCTACAACACGATCCAAGGCAACGTGATCTCGGGTGGTTATTATGGCATTTCCAACAATGGGAATGGCACGACGCCAGCAAACTATGCCCAAGGCAACCAAATCGTCGACAATGAAATCAAAAATTTCTACTACTATGGCCTTCGCCATTATGGGCAAAATCGCTCGAATATTTCGGGAAATACGGTACATGCGCGTGCATCGGCAACCGCCTCTGGGTATGGCATGTATATCTATTACAACGACAATTTCAACATCGAACGCAACCGTATCTATGATGTAGGCACCTATGGTATTTATACCTACTTTGCTAACTATCAAGGAGGAGCGGGCACCTCGCGAGCAAGAATCGTGAATAACATGATCGGTGGCGGTTTCCTCAACACAGCGCCCTACGGCATCTACATGTCTACCAACTGTACAAGGGTGGATTTATTCCATAACTCTGTGAGTATGAATGGTGGAACAGGTCGGTGTATGTACATCTTGAGCGGTACGCTCAACGATATCCGCAACAACGTTTTGTCCTACACGGGCTCGAGTACTGGCTACGCGCTGTATGTGGCAACGACGCTCAATGCGACCACCGTCGATTACAACGACTACTATGCACCGGGTTCATCCAACTTTGTCTTCATCGGCGTGGCTTATACACCGGGCACCTACATCGGTGGCGGCGGCTACAACTTGAACTCGCTCAACGTCGATCCGCTATTTGTGAACTCAGCCTCTGATTTGCACATTGCTACTGGGCTTTCCTTGTATGACGCTGGTGCGAATGTGGGCGTGACGAATGACTTTGACAATCAGGTGCGTCCATTGTTGCCATCGACAGGCTATGACATCGGCGCAGACGAGTTTTTGGTCCTCGGCAACGATGCAGGTGTAGATGCACTTACCAACCCTACACCTCCCTTTTCAGCTGGCGTCTACAATGTGAATTTTACTATTCACAATTATGGGCTTGCAAACTTGACGAGTGCGACGGTGAACTGGAGAATGAATGGCGCCTTGCAAACTCCCTACGCTTGGTCAGGCAGCTTGGTGCCTGGCGCAACGTCGACAGCGTTTACAGCGGGCACCTACAATTTCTTGGGCAGTGGACCGACGCATGTCGAGGCCTGGACGAGCAGCCCGAATGCCTCGATCGATGGCAATATCTACAACGATACGCTTGACTTGAATGTCTGCTCAGGCATGAGCGGCACGTACACAATCGGCGGCTTAGGTGCTGATTTCCCAACCTTGAATGCTGCAAAAGATGCCTTGATTTGTGGTGGTGTTGCTGGTCCAGTAACCTTTAACCTTACGCAAGGAGCTGGCCCATTTAACGAGCAGGTAATCATTCCGGCAATCGCAGGTGCCTCGGCGGTGAATACGATCCGATTCAATGGTGGCGCAACCCGTGAAACGGTGCAGTTTACCGGCACCACGAGCCTAGAGCGCGCAGTCATCAAGTTGAATGGTGCAGACCACATCATTTTGGACAGCCTCACCATCATCAACAACGACCCGGCCTTGGCTCACGGGGTGCACCTGACCAACAATGCCGATAGCAACGTGATCAAAAACTGCCTCGTTGTTGTGAATCAAACATCGACGGCCACCAATTTTGCAGGCATTTGTATTACAGGGAGCACGCCGAGCACTGCGGGTGCAAACGGCAATGGCAACCTCATCTTGAACAATGAGGTCAATGGCGGTTATTATGGCATTGTCATGCAGGGCTTGAGCACCACCGTTTTTGACCAAAACAACGCTGTGATCGGTAATACCTTGAAAAACACCTACTATTATCCCATCAGGTGTTATAGCCAAAATAATGTCGCCATTCGCAAGAATACCATCACAGTGCGCGCCAACGCCTCGACGACGAGTTACATGATCTACATGTACTATGCCGACAACTTTGACATTTCCAAAAACAACATCACGCGGGGCGGTGGCTATGGCATCTATAGCTACTATGGCAACTACCAAGGTGGCAGCTCCACGACGCGCGCCCGCATCGTGAACAACATGATCGGAGGCAATTGGTTGGGGAATTCACCCTACGGCATCTACTTGAGCACCAACTCTGTGGGGATAGACATCTTTCACAACTCGGTAAGCATCACCTCGGGTGCTGGTCGCTGCTTATATGTCACGAGCGGTTCAGGAAATGACATTCGCAACAATTCATTTTCCTACACCGGATCGACGACAGGTTACGCAGCTTATGTATCCCTCACGAGCAATGTCTCAGGGATGGATTACAACAATTACTATTGCCCCGGCTCCTCCAATTTCATCTTTCTTGGATCAGCTTTCAGCCCGTCGACCTATGTAGGCGGCGCTGGTTTCAACCTGAGCTCACGCGACGGGGATCCTAACTACCTGGATCCACAAAATGATTTGCATGCTCGTGCAACGCAATTGTTTGATGGAGGCTCCACCACGACAGGTGTGCAGACCGATTTTGACGATGAGGTACGTCCCAACCCATTCAGCACGGTCCCAGATATCGGTGCTGATGAATATCGCCCAGACTCTGTGAACATCGCTACAACCGTTCTCCTGCAGCCCACAAGCTACATTTGCCCAGACAGCAACCAAGTGATCAAGGCGGTGATTGTCAACAAAGGCACCAATCCCATCTCCAACATTGCAATGACCGCCGAGATCACGGGACAGCTTACGACGACGCTCAATGTAGTTTATCCAGGTCCATTGACTTTTGGAGCCTCAGATACGGTCACTTTGGGCACGATCAACACCTGGCCAGGTGGCACATTCGACATCAAGGTCTACAACAGTGTCCCCAACGATCAAAATCTCCTTGACGATAGCTTGTCGGTCAGCCGCTTCATCAATCAGACTCCTGGATCACCCACAGCCGTCGGCGACACGATATGTGCAGGTGACTCTGCCATGCTGGTTTCCAACAGTACCAACAATATCTATTGGTATGATGCGATCAGCGGTGGCAACCTAGTGGGTGCAGGCGCTACATTGAATACTGGCCCCCTTGCCGCAACGACGAATTTTTATGTCGAGGCGCGTGGCTTTGCCACCAACGACTTGGTCACTACTTTTTCAAATAACAACAGTTGCGGCGGTGGCAATATGTTTGATATCAATGCACTGACCGATGTCACGATCGACAGCTTGGACTTGCATTTGCAAAACACGGCATCTGTTTCTACGGTGTCGGTGTATTACCGCGTAGGCAGCTATGTGGGCAATGAAACCAATAGTGGTGCTTGGACGCTACTGGGCACGACGACGGTGACGAGCGCAGGCATCGGGACGCCCACAAGGGCTGTGATCGGCGGGCTTACCATCCCATCAGGTTCCACCTATGGCATTTATGTCTTCAATGCCAATGTCGTCTACACCTCGTTGGCAGCTACCTACAGTTCGCCAGATATGACCGTCACCACCGGTGCCGGTCTTTGTTCGCAATTTGGGGGCGTAAATGTTGGGCGTACGTGGAATGGCCGCATTTACTATACCGCTGAGGGTTGCGCATCGCAACGCACCGCGGTGACGGTAGATGTAAATCCGTCTCCGATCGTTGCCTTGAATGATACTGCTGCTTGTGGTAGCCTGGTCTTGGATGCTGGCAATGCTGGCGCCACCTACCAGTGGAGCAATGGTGTGGGCACGCAGACCTCGACGATCAACTCATCTGGAACCTATGCCGTTACCGTGACCAATGCGGGATGCACAACCATCGATTCGGCTGCGGTTGCGATCTTCGTGCCACCAGTTGTGAACTTGGGCCCAGACATCTTGTTGTGTGATGGCGCCACAGGCACCATCGACGCTGGCAATGCTGGTTTGAGCTTTGCATGGACTACTGGCGCATCCACCCAGACGATTTCAGTGACCCTAGCAGGCCTCTATGCTGCACAGGTGACAGACAGCGCAGGTTGCCAAGACGATGACACCGTCGCCGTCGCGACCGGCCTGTCACCCTTGGGTTCCATCAGCATCGATACCAGTGCCTGCCCGCTCATCACCTTCACCGGTGGCAATACGGGTGGCGCAGGCTTGTCCAATGACTGGACATTTGGCGATGGCGGATTGGGCACAGGCGCAAACCCTAGCCACACCTACACCGCCAACGGTACCTATACCGTGAGCTACCAAGTGCAAAATGATTGCGGCACAAGCACCGTTCAGTCCACCATTACCATCAGCTGTTTGGTGGGAACGACAGCCCCCAACGGCACGCAGGTATTGCTCTATCCCAATCCTACACGCAGCTTGGCCGCTTTGGAGCTCAATTTGCCAGCTGCCTCTGATGCCGAAATCCAATTGATGGATCTGCATGGACGTGTGATTCAGCAAATCTCCGAGCGGTACAACGCTGGCAACAACAAGTTGCAGCTAGACCTGTCCACGCTGAGCGCCGGCGTCTATGTCGTGCAGGTCGTCGCTGATGGCCTCCACTGGCAAGGAAAAATCGTGAAGGAATAACAATCCTGAACGACTGTAATAAGGGAGCGCCTCCTCTGTAGATCAGGGGAGGCGCTCTTTTCAGTGTAAGGCGCGCATGATCGATGCAATCAATCAGTGCATGATGGAGACTTCAATTACCGTTTGCAATGAAATCAGGCCTTTCGTATCGTTGCAGATGATTGTGAATCGGATACTTCGCTGGAGTTTTGTTTTGGTATTGCTGGCGACCCTGGGGTTTTGCGGCAGCCTGCAGGCACAGACGTTTGCAGGCCCGCGTGGCGTGCAGGTGGAGACGGTCATGCACGCAGACGCGCAAGCGCTGTGGACGGTATTGCTGGACTTTGCGGAATATCCCAGTTGGAACCCCTACATCCGTTCCATCGAGGGAATTGCCAAGAAGGGAAAGAAGCTGCACATACAGATCGACGGCAAGGAAAAGGATTACGATTTCAAAGCCAAAGTACTCGAATTGGAAGAAAACCAGCGCTTTGCATGGGGCGGCAGCGCCTTGTTTTTCTTCAAGGCCCGGCACTATTTCCGCATCGAGCCCCTAGGTAATGGGCAAGTCAAATTCACCCAAGGCGAAGCATGGGGCGGCCTATTTGGCAAGTCTTATGGGAAAAAGGTCTATGAAGAAGCGGCCGTGAATTTTGAGAAGATGAATGCAAAGATGGCGCTGATGTTGGAGGGGGAGAAGGCGGTGCCGAAGTAGGGGCTACTGACCTTCCCGCAGCAGCATCCCACTTCATCACAATGAAAAGTGCCCCCCGAGATATTGATGGCCGCTCCAAAACAATTCTAATTGGACGGCCCATTTGGTAAGTCCTAGCCGAAGAAGGATCAATTCTACCTCCATGCGTTTCCGAACCGCCATTCCCCCCAAAAATCAAAATCCCTGCTCGCGGCGCAAGCAGGGATCTGAAAGGAGTTGGTAGAGTGATGCTAGCGCATCAAATGACGACTGCTGAAAGCGTAACTGGCGTGTCCACTTCAACACCATTGGCATCGAGCATGGTAATCGTTACAAAATACTCACTGCCGACAGCGCTTGCAGAGAAGCCCAAGCCGCCATAATTGCTGAATCGTTTGGTCAAATCGGGAAGTTGGATATCAAATGGCAATACCAACATCGCAGGGACGGGCAAAGGGGAAGTCCGTGAAATTGGGATGATTTCAACCCTTACCGATCTCACAAGGTTGCCTGGGTCGGTAACAAAGGCCATGATGTCGTTGGTGCCGAGGCCAGTCTCTGCGATGCGCACGCCGGTGACTGTCGCAGGGTCTGTGATCACGTCGGCTTTGTCGGTCACGGTCACATTGATCGTTTCCACGGCACCGACGGTCGCACCGTTGGCATCTTTCAAGGTCACGGTTGCAATATATCCCAAGCCAAGCGGCGATGATGGAAACATAATGTCCTTGTTCACATACCGTTTTTTGTTCTTGGCAGAGTTCGCGCCATCGTAGGCCAAGTTGAAGGTTGTGGCGGAAGGCATAGGACCGGAGGGTGAGATTGGCGTCAATCCCACTTCGACAGATGCAACTTGGTCGGCGTCATCGTGCTTGACAATCACGACGATTTTGTAGTTTGTCGTGTCATTTGTAATCTCCCGAACCCGAATATTTTTGATCTTGGGTGTATTGGCGGGCAGAGGAAGAGGTGCGCAGGTAGCGTCTGCAACCTGAATATGGTCCGTCAAGCTAAAATCTGGCGCTGCCGCAAAGGCAGTCATGGTCATCGCAAAGGCGAAGCTGAGGAGGAGGAGTATTTTTTTCATTGTTGAGAAAATTGAGTTGGTGGAACAGGTTGGGACAAAAGTGGGACGCAGCATCTATCTTGGATTACCCCAATTCACAAACCGTCGGTTTGGGTTCATCAAGGGAAATACCTGCTCAGCGAATGGCCTTGTTCCTCAATCATGGACGTCGATGCTACACATATTTGATCGCCTCCTCTGTATTGAGCTTGCGCACGAAGTAGATGCCGGATTCAAAACCTGAACCATCGAGGGTTTGCGCTTCGGGGACCAGTAAGGGACCCAATTGCCATGCCAGCGCAGTGGACTCACTGCTTTATTGTCTATTGTATCACGAGGCTAGTTCACGACGCGTTACCGCAACAATCCCCATATTTTGGTCGAAATAAACCCATACCGGCGCATTTGGCATCCGCGCAATTGAAGCAACCCAAGACCTGTGTACGACCCGCAAGCCATTTCCAGAGCTCATTGGATAGAATGCCCCTATGTCGATGTCGATGGTATCGGGGAGCAAGGCAGCGAATACGATACCCTGTAAGCGAGTGAAAGGTGGCGATGCTTCCAGGTGCAGATCCATTTAGACCAGCCTTTCGTTTTTTGGATTCAGCAATCCATTCATCCAACAATCAAATAGACCACGCATCATGCACCCAGGCTACGAGGTAGTATTGATCTTGGTATTTTTCATAGACAAGACGGATGGATCCCCATTCGTAGGGCGCTTTTTCTTCGTCATTGGGCACCCAATAGGCTTCGACAAAGATTGCATTCGGATAAATCTCTTTGATGTTGTTGATCGTGGTGCCGCCGCCGATGGTCTCATTGTAGGCCATTCGGCCTTCCTTGAGGTAGTTTTTGTCGTAAGCGAATTCTTTGAAATAGCTCTCTACGGTGAGTTTGATCGGTTCGCTGAGCGGATCGGAAGTGCCCCAGAGGACCTTCTTTTGAGCGCCCTTGGTCACTTGTTCCCGAAACTCATCGGCAGTGAAGTGTTTGTGCTCGGCCTTGTCGACATAAGTATAAGGCGAGAACCTGATGCCCAAAGTCGGATGAATTTGGGTCGCCAAAGTAGCATAATCCTTGGCAGCGGCCAAGGTCAAGATTTCATGCGTGAGTCCGATCATCGAGCTCGAGTCTGCAGACTCGGTGGGCAGGGGCGGAGGGACCGGCAAGTCTTCCAATTTGACAGTGGCACTGTCCACGGCTGTGGCAGTGGAACCATCGACCTTTTTCTGGCAACCCAGCGACAGGCTCAGCAAGACAATCAAAAAGGAAAACAAGCAAGATTTCATCATAAAGCGCTCAGAGATCATGATACGAAGATAGCCGCTTTTGCAGGTGGATGCAAATGGCGGGGGCAAGGACAGCGGGCGATCTCCATGGTCATAAGTGGCGTTGCCGATACTTTGAAGTACCGATTTCCATGCTCTCAAGTATCGTTGCCGATACTTTGAAGTATCGATTTCCATGGTCTGAAGTATCGATGACGATGTCTGAAACATCGTCGCCCATGTCTGAAACATCGCTGACGATGTCTGAACCATCGTTGCCGATGTTTCAAAGTATCGATGACCATGTCTGAACCATCGATGACGATATCTGAACCATCGTTGCCGATACTTCAAAGTATCGATGACGATGTCTGAACCATCGTTGACGATACTTCAAAGTATCGATGACGATGTCTGAACCATCGATGACGATACATTAAAGTATCGATCAGCATGTCTGCAGTATCGTTGCCGATACTTTGAACAAAGCCATTGATACTTTCGACCATCATTCTTGATAGATCAAACCAAAGCTGTCGATGCTATAAAGTAGAACCGTCGATATCCTGCGCATCGACTTCGATGTCTTGAGCATCGACCTCGATACCTTGCGGTATCGACCTCGATACTTTGAAGCATCGCCTTCGATACTTTGAAGCATCGCCGTCGATACTGGGCAGCATCGTGTTCGATACTTTGCAGCATCGTCGTCGATGGAAAAAATATCGATGTCGATATTCCGTTGCATCGTTGCCGATCGTTTTTTGATCGGCATCGTTGCATGAATGTATCGACAGCTGTCAATGGAGGTATCGTCAGCTATGGTTGAAGGTATCGTCAGCTATGGTTGAAAGTATCGTCGGTGGTTTTTCAGGTAGGAAATCGCAGTTTCTGAATGGTTTATGCCGCTAAAATGAATTGCAAACGGCGATGCAAATGCATCGCCGTCTACACCCCATCATCAAGTGATTTCTGATTCGTTCATGATTGAAACAGATTGCATTGCACACGCATTTCATTGCCACCAAACGGCAATGGATTGCGCATGATCATGGGTCAGCGTTTCACGAACTTGGCCACCCCGCCAGCATGTAGGTCGCGGATGAAATAGATACCTGCATCGAGCTCACTTACATCCACGGTTTGCATGTTGGCAACCGACAACTGACGGACTGTCTGGCCCAAGGCATTGACAATCGCAAGTTCGGTGGGGTTGGATACTTGGATATTGAGCAGACCTTGCGTCGGATTGGGGCTGAGCGAGATCGGGTTCACTGCGAATGCAGCGTCAGCGATGCTGGTCAGCAGGCTCAGTTTCGTCACGTAGATATCGTTTTCCCCTAGGCTGGTCAGGTTGGCTGTACCTGCATCGGGATCGAAGTCGCAATCATTGGTGAATTGGCCGGTGAGCAGAACGCTCTCGTTGGCGTCGAGGGCAATGGCATAGCCCCAATCTGTGCCGTCGCCGCCCATGTTTTTGGCCCAGGCAAGGGATATATTGGGGTTGAATTTGGCGACGAAGATGTCGGTGCCCACGGCATTGTAGAGGTTGGTGACGCCGCCGCCGATCTCAATGTCGATGGTGTCTTGGAAGCCGCCAGTCCATACAACAGCGCCATTTGCATCGAGGGTCAATGCCTTGCCTTCGTCCAA
This sequence comes from Bacteroidota bacterium, assembly GCA_031424495.1. Lineage (GTDB taxonomy): Bacteria > Bacteroidota > Bacteroidia > J057 > JADKCL01 > JADKCL01. Next base: position 24,848 of record JANPHP010000064.1, read on the forward strand.
TCCAGCGCCGCCGATTTTGACGGCCCATATCAGGTTGCCACTTGCGTCCAAGCGCGTGAGGTAGGCATCGCTAAAGCCATCGGCGGTGTAAGCCGTTGTGCCAGCGCTAGGGTCAAAATCCACGGTCCCCGTGAATTTACCAGTCAAATACACGTTCCCAGTACCATCGACACCGATACCATTACCGATTTCCGTGCCAGGACCGCCCAATTGTTTACCCCATACAAAGTTGCCGACATCATCGAGTTTGGTGACGAAGATATCGTAGCCGTCGGCAGTATAATTGGTGGATTGGCTGCCTGGATCGAGATCTACAGTGCCATCAAATTCGCCAGTCACATAGATATTGGCGGATCCATCAACGGCAATGGCGATAACTTCGTCGTAGCCAGTGCCTCCAAATTGAACGTCAATGATGCGATTGCCATTGGGATCCAGCTTGAGCACAAAACCATCGATCAGCGCCGATGCCGTGGCATTGTCTATCCCCACACCTGGATCAAAATCGACTGTCCCGTCATATTGGCCCCCAACAATGACATTCCCGGAATTGTCCAGCGTGATCGCTTGTCCGTAACTCGAAGTACCTTCCAGTGTTCGCACCCAAAGGAAATCGCCAGCAGCATCCAATTTCAAGACAAACAAGGCATCTGAGGCTGGCGCATTCACGATGAAACTATCTACGCCCGGATCAAAATCTGTCGGACCATGAAACCATCCCGTGACGTAAACATCGCCCGAAGTTTGATCCACGGCGATTCCCGTGCCATAGTCATTGCCGTCGCTGCTGATTTGTTTCGCCCAGCCGAGGGTGGCATTGGCGTTGAGTTTTGAAATGTAAATATCGCAGCCAAATGCCGGCGCAGCTGTGAAACTAACCACGCCCAGGCTAGGATCAAAATCAGATGTGCCATAGAAATACCCAGCCGTATAGACATTGCCGGCTGCGTCGGAGGCGATAGCTTTGCCGGCGGCGAAGCTTGGCCCACCAAAGGTCGCAGCCCAGTCAAGCGATTGGGCAGGCGCAATACCGACCGTGAGCGCCAATGCAATCAATAGTAAATGCTTTTTCATGTTGAGATTCTTAAATTGATGCTGCAAAGGTGTTTGCGGAATGTATTTTCTTGGAGCGCGCAATTCACAAACCGTAGCTTTGGGTTCACAAGGCGCTGTGCAAAGCGCCCTTGTGGTGGCCTTTGTTTTCTTACCTTTAGCACTTGAAGCAGCGCCAACCAATTGATTGTTGGGTTCGGATTCCCAAGCGGCTCCTTGCCATCTTATGGTTGGGGTTCATGGCTTTCCAATGCAGCATTTTACAAGCTCAGCATCCGCTCTATTACCCCATCAATGAAGAACATGGCCTGCCCACAGACGAGATTTACGAAATCGCTCAGGACCATTTTGGGCTGATTTGGGTAGCCTCCAACAGTGGCTTGTTTAGCTACGATGGCATACGCGTGCGGCGCTATTCTCACCCACAGGAGAAAACGAGTGCCACCACTGCCGTCATGCTCGACGCGCAAGACCATGTGTGGTGCCACAACACCGCCGGGCAAGTCTTTAAATTGGTCGGCGATAGCCTGCAAATGATGCTGGACCCTGTGCCGGAGTCGCCGCTTCGCGCCTTCGTATTTGATCCTGCTGGAGGATTTTGCGCGCTTGCGAACGACAAGGCATTGCGTTACGATGCAAGGGGTGCGTTGCGGGATAGTTTTTTATTGTCACCAGAGATTCCCCTCACAGCCAAGGTATTGGATGCGACAATGCGGGGGGACAAACTATTCCTATTCGTTTCCAAAATCGGTGCTTTTGAATTGGATTTTGCAACCAAGCACGAGCAGTTGTGCTTTCATAGCGACATCCTCAGCACGGGAGGATTCAATTTTAAGGGCACAGATTTGTATTTGTTCATGATCGATCAGCAAGATCAATCCAAGGAAATATTGCGGTATGGGTCGGGCATATTTGAGCGGATCTATGCAACCACTGCAGGTGAAGAGTCTGACCGTTGGCTGCGCATCGTTCCAGGTGCCGGCCATGATCGGCTTTGGGTTTGCACGGGAAATGGCGCGTTTTCCCTCCAAGCGGGCAAAAACGGCTGGCACAAAGGCCCCAAGCGATTTCCAGGAACGCCCATCAGCTCCGTTTTGGAAGATCATGAAGGCATCGAATGGTTCTCAACCCTCAGTGAGGGATTCTTGGTCGTGCCTTCACCTGAAATCGCAGGTTTAGTCACCACCGACGGCGACGCGCGTCAAAATAATTTCACGGCGATCGCAGCCCTAGACGATGGCAGCTTGATCTGTGGCAGCTATTTCGGGAAGGTGTTCAAAATCGATACATTGGCAAATGTCATTCAGGAAATCTTTGTAGATCAAGACAATGAAGGACAATTTCAAGTGAGAAAAATTCTCCAGACAGATGCAAAAATTTTGATCGGTCGCGGGGTGATTTCCAGTATCGACTTGCCCCACAAACGATTGCAGCGATTTCCGCGCTTTTTTCATGCGCGTGATATCGCAATCGCAGGTCACGAGCTGTATCTGGTCTTGCCTGCAATCTCTTACAGGTTTTCCTACCAAGGAGCCCTGGTAAGCGACGAAATCCTGTGGGAGACCATCCATCCGCAGGGCGGCAGGGCCGTCGAGGTTGATAGCCTGCGTGGAGATGTCTACTTCGCATTCAATGACGGTACTTACCTAGAGCATCTGGGCCATCGCGAGGAATTGCTATTGAACGGTGAAAAGATTTTCGCCAGCCTATTGTGTGCCTCTGACGAGGGCATGTGGGTAGCGGTTCCGAAAACGGGCTTGCTCTTGTTTCGTGGGGGCAAGCTCGTGCGGGCATTGGGCTTGCAAGACGGCCTGCCTAGTATTGGCATCAGGGCGCTGTTTGCAGCCCATGACGTCTTGTTTTTTGCAACAGAAGGTCACCTTTGCGCCTTGGATTTGAAGACCAATGCCATTACCACACTGAGTGCCTCGGTCGGTTTCAACCCGCATCATATCCAGCAAATGGCGGTGAGCAATGGCCGGTTGTGGCTAGCCACAACCAAGGGCATCGTCGCATTGCCCTTGCCGCTGCACGACTATCGCGCCTTGGCGCCGCCCATCCGCATATGTCAGGTATTGCTCGACCACAAACCTATCGATTTTGGTAAAGGTTTGCGCATCACCGACCGCAACTCAGACTTGCGCATCGTGTTTGAAGGCATCTCTTTTCGCAGCCGTAGCCGCTTTCATTTTGAATACCGCATCCCACGCATCGATAGCGCCTGGACGGTGACACCCGCAGCGGCCAACTTTGTAAACTATGCCTCCTTGCAGCCAGGTCGTTTCGATTTTGAAGTGCGAGCAGTCGATGAAAATGGGATTTGCAGCGATGTTCCCGCGACCTTGCATTTTGAAGTTGCGACACCATTTCAGCAGCAACCTTGGTTTTTTGTCCTGATTGGCTGCACCCTATTGCTGATTTCCTACGCCATTTTCCATGTGCGTTTGCGCTACCTGCGCCGCCGTCACCGCATCAAAGAGCAGCTCATCCATTCGCAGCTCACGGCCCTCAAAGCCCAGATGAATCCACACTTTATGTTCAATGCGCTCAACTCCATCCAAGATTTTGTGATCAGCAAAGACGTGCGCAACTCCAATCTCTACCTCACCAAGTTCAGCACCCTCATGCGCAAGGTGCTCGACGCCTCGGGGCAGGAGCAGGTGCTGCTGAGCGATGAGATTGAGATGCTGCGCCTGTATTTGGACCTCGAACAATTGCGGTTTGGGGCGGATATGCAATACGAGATCCACTGCGATACAAATGTCGATGTCCATGGCATTTCTATTCCCTCGATGATCATTCAGCCTTTTGTCGAGAATGCCATCAAGCATGGGTTGCTGCACAAAAGAGGGGAGAAGCGGCTCTCCATACAGTTTGGCGGCGGCAAGGAGCTCTTGTGTGCAATCCGCGACAACGGTGTCGGGCGCAAGCGGTCTGCAGAGATTAAACAGCGCGGTGCAGGGCATGTCTCGTTTTCCACTGCGGCGACCGTGAAGCGGTTGGATTTGATTCAGGCGCTCCACGGCGCGGCTGTGAGTCTTACGATCACAGATTTGGAGGAAAACGGAGAGGCGAGCGGTACGCTGGTGGAGCTGAAACTACCGATCATGAACCCCAGCGAACCATTGGTGAATTAAGATCAATGCCCAACATTTCTTCCGGTAATTTTGCGACGTATTGAATCAAAGTCATGCAGGAAAGAAAACTCAAGGCCATCATCATCGACGACGAAGAGCGCGCTAGGCACTCTCTGAGCAGTTTGCTACAAGAGTTTTGTCCAGACGTGGAGGTCATCGGTATGGCAGCCAATGTACCCGAAGGCGTCTTGGCGATCAACAAGTTGCGGCCTGACCTTGTCTTTCTCGACATCGAGATGCCCGAGTACAACGGCTTTGAGTTGTTGGGCTTCTTTAGAGATGTGGACTTTGAATTTGTCTTTGTGACGGCCTACAATGCCTATGCCCTGCGGGCATTTGAGGTCTCGGCGGTCGATTATTTGCTCAAACCGGTCGAGATTGGATTGCTGCAGGCAGCAGTCGAGAAGGCCAAGCAACGCAGGTTTGCGAGCTCGATGCAGCAGCGCATCGAGGTGCTCAAGGAAGCCTTCAAGGGCGACGATCTCAAGCGCATCGCCCTCACCGTCAACGACGGATTGCTTTTTGTGGACGTCGCCGACATCGAAGTCTTGGAAGCCGACGGAGCCTATACCAAAGTCGTTTTGCACAATGGCACGAGCATGCTTGTGAGCAAAAAGCTGAAGCTGTTTGAAGACATCTTGCTCCACCGCCCCAACTTTGCGCGACCGCACCGCAGCTACATTCTAAACTTGAATTATGTCAAGAAATATGCCCGTGGCGAGAGTTTGCTCTTGATGGACAATGGCACCAGCATCCCTGTGGCCCGCGAAAAAAAGCAGGAGTTTGAAGCGATGCTGCGGGAGTTGAAAATGGTGCTGTGAGTTGCTGTTACAGCAACCAGGCAGCATCGCTATTTCTTCTTCAAATAATCTACGGTCACCGGCGGATTCCACATCACCGACCCAAACAAGATCTTGATGCGCACTGTAAATCCGCGATTGTGCCGCAATTCATACAGGATCCTGAGTGGTCCGCCAAAAACCACCCGCAGTGGATTGTGATATACCTCGGGATTGTCGGTCCAGCCGACGGCAGGCTTCTCGATCGGTGGCTCTTCAAAGGTCCCGAACAATCGATCCCAGATCAGCCAGGCGCCTGCACCCATATTCACCATCTGATGGCGCTCGGCGGATGAGTGGTGCAGATAATGATAAACGCCCTGCCCACCGCCTATTTTGAAAATGATGCGCATAATCTTGCTGCGGGAGACCATTTCGTAGTGGGCGGATGAATGGTTGAATATTTCAAAACAATAGGAAATCAGCGCATAGAGGGCGCTTTCCATGATCAAGGGCTCCGCCCAGACAAGCTTGGTCACGGCGGCCCCGACGAGGACGCGCACGGGAATGAGAAAGAAATCAAAATTGTTGGCGAGTGGCGCGCCGAGCGGATGCAGCATGTCGGGCAAGTGGTGCGGCGCATGCACCACATGCCACAGGAAGCGGTTCTTGTGCGTGAGCCAATGCTCAAAATAGGCCGTAAAGCTGTACAATGTGAGTACCAATACCAGTGCCATCCACTTGTAGGGCAATGCAATCAGGGTCGGCACTTGTGCTTGCAGCCACAACCGCAATTCGGCTCCCGATCTCAAAATGAAATCAAATCCGGAGGAAAAGTTGAATCCTGCGGCCCAGAGGCCCAAGCCTAGCATGATTGCAATGCAAAAATGCAGCACCAATGTCCCCACGGACGCAGTATTGTACACCAGCAAATTTCGATAGAATTGTCCACGGTCTAAATCCTGCCTGGGCCGAAAAAAGTAGCCCTCCATGCCGATGAAAATGCGGAAGCCCACGCAGATCACCAGCAATACGATGTACAGCCAAGGAAAAATCTGTGTGGTGAAGTCATAAGCATTGGGCGAATGGAAGTCTCGCGCCTTGAGGTCCAAATAGGCCGAGAAGCTGATGACCGTAGCTGTGGCGAGAATCACCACCTCCATCAGTACATAAATGACCATCGTTACGATCGCCCAAGCAGGCACCCAGCGCTGCTTGAGCGCGCGCGCAGGCGTGATCTCAAAGTCCCAGAGTCGTTGCAGGAATCCCGTGGCCATGAATGCAAAGATAGGAGGGGAAGGCTGCTCTGACGCAAATCGAAGGCTGAATTTGGACAAAAAGCGCTCGTCTTTTTGGTGAAATCGAGAGGCTGAGGACTGTGGATAGGCTAATTTAATCGCACGTCGTTTGGATGCGAATAAGTATTATCTTACCGAATTAGGCAGTTAACAGCTGTCATGAGCATGTCGGGCGAATCTGGCTCGGCTAAGCCTGATTCCGCAAGGCCTCGACTTCCTCTTCGCTCAGACCCGTAAATTTTGAGACGCGTGCATTGTCAAAGCCCTCGGCGATGAGGTTGAGTGCGACTTCTGCTTTTCCTTCTGCCTTTCCTTCTACTTTTCCTTCTGCTATTCCTTCTGCTATTCCTTCTGCCTTGCCTTCTGCCTTGCCTTCTTCGCGACCAATTCTTCCATAAATACTCTTGACCACTTCTCCCGATTCGTAATCCTTTGCCTTAGCCAACTCAACGGGGTCGAGGTTTCCATACTCGATCAAGCCTGCGGCACGCTTCACGCCTTCATTTTCCAAATTGAGATTGGGCCTATGTGGGCTGTGGATGGATTGATAGACAAGGTCCAGCCAATCACGAATCGGTAGCGGAGTATCCTGTTGTGGGTGATTGGGGTTGAGGATCATCATCTGGTGATCAAAAAGCCGAATCGCTTCGCCTTGGTAGTTGCGAGAGTCAAATTTTGTGATGATCAATTCCTCCTTCACGGGCTTGCCGGTTTTGTCATCAAACGTATAAGGCATGGTCATCACCACAATCATATACACCGTCTGGTCGAAACCGTATTGCCTGGAACTTTTCTGCTGCTCAGCTACGACCATCATCAGGTAATGCAGGAATCGATCGAAATTGTAGTCATATTGTACGCGCTGCAACTCGATCACAATGCGTTTGTCTACCGTTTCGGCAAAAATATCCAGCTTGAAATCGATGTTGCCAACACGAGGAGAGAAGCGCTTCTCGGTTTCAATCGTACCGATTTCTACATCCAAATTCAAGATATCCTTCACGAAATGCTCGAATACGAACTTGTCGGTGAAGGCTTTTTTGAAAATGACCTCGTTGTCTAAACTTCCTAGCATGGGCTATTCGAATGCTTTTTGCAAAGCAAAGATGGACAAAAGAGCCGTAGAAAGCAAGGTCTAGAAGCAGCGTGCTTCACTCGGAATATCCGATGCCATCATTCACCTTTCCCACCCAGCCCCTTCAAGCGGGTATTCCCCGGCGTGACGCCAGTGACCTTTTTGAAGGCTCGCACGAAATAGTTGGGGTCTGTGAAGCCCGATGCGTAGCAGGCTTCTTTGACGCTGATGCCTTCTTGTTGCAGCAGCAGGCGAGCATGCGTGATGCGCTCTTGCAAGACAAATTGTTTGGGCGAAATGCCGAAGGCGGTCGTGAACTCGCGGTAGAGCTGCGATTTGCTCATGCCAGCCACCTTGCAGAGTTGCTGCACGGTGATGTCGTTGCTCAGGTTGCGGTGGACGAATTGGAGCAAGGCAGCAAAGGGCGTGAAAACCTTTGCTGCACCAGGCGATAACAAGGCGCTCAACTGCTGCTCCTGCACGATGCCCAGCACCAATTCCTTCAGAAACAGGTCGGCAAATGTGTCTTTGCGCGGATGCGTGCTGGAAATGACCCGCAGCAATTTGTCGGTAATGCGGGCGATGCTCTCCGTATTGCGCAAGTGGGCATCGGTCGCATTGATCTCCCAATTGCCCTGTATGCCGCTGGGGAGTGCGGTATTGTTGAGGTAATCGAGCTGCTGCTGTAAGTAGCTGTCCTCGATCACGAGGGCGCTGCACTGCGTCGGCAACTCAGGTTTGGCATCGGGAAAGTCGATGCGCATCAAGGTATCTCGCGGGCAAATCACCGTTTCGCCCGGCAGGTAATCAAAATCGTCGAACCCATCTAAGTGCATCACTTTGCGCCCACGCAGCATCGAGGTTACCGTAAAGCCATCAAATTTCAGCTTAAAATCCTCGGCAGGCGTGAGCGTTTGGTAGATGTTGAGTTCGCAACGGTCCAACGTATAGGCAGACCGGTGCTCGACATCGGTGAGCAGACGTCCGGTCGGGACGAGCGGCATCGGCGAAATCTTGTGACCAATCATGATGCGATGGATTTCATAGGGTTAAGTTAAGGAGAATGTAAACCAAGTGTGCGGTTTGGGAATTTTGTGCTGTGAATTGGGACGACTGTGCAGTCCTCTTGGGAATTGTAGCGCCAACTTCGTTTAAATCTTAATCGAAAATAAAATATGGCAACGCTCACTTCTCCGACCACTGCTGCCTTTCCAGGCACCGCGGTTCACTTCAAAGAACGCTATGATAACTTCATCGGCGGTCAATTTGTAGCGCCTGTCTCGGGCACCTATTTTGAAAATATTTCCCCCATCCATGGTAAAGCATTCACCTCTGCAGCTCGTTCAGGTGCCGCCGACATCGAGTTGGCTCTGGATGCCGCCCACGCCGCCTTTGCAACTTGGAGCAAGACATCCGCAGCTGCGCGGTCCAATGTCTTGCTCAAGATCGCCAAAGTCATGGAAGACAATCTCGAATACCTCGCCACTGTCGAAACGATCGACAACGGCAAGGCCATTCGTGAGACGCTGGCGGCAGACTTGCCGCTCTGCATCGACCACTTCAAATATTTTGCTGGGGTGATCAGGGCCGAGGAAGGCAGCATTTCCGAGCACGACGAGACGACCGTTTCCATCAACCTGCACGAGCCGCTGGGCGTGGTGGGGCAGATCATTCCTTGGAATTTTCCGCTCCTCATGGCCACTTGGAAAATCGCGCCCGCCCTCGCAGCAGGCTGCACGGTGGTCGTGAAGCCCGCCGAGCAGACGCCGACATCGCTCATCGTGCTCATGGAGCTGATCGCCGAGGTAGTCCCCGCTGGCGTCATCAACGTCGTCACAGGCTTCGGCCCAGAAGCAGGCAAGCCGCTCGCCACCTCGCCGCGCGTCCAAAAGGTAGCTTTTACAGGTGAGACGACCACCGGCCGCCTCATCATGCAATATGCCTCGGAAAACCTCATCCCCGTCACGATGGAGCTGGGCGGCAAGTCCCCCAATATCTTCTTCGAATCGGTGGGTGCACACGACGATGCATTTTTTGACAAGGCCATTGAAGGCGCAGTGATGTTTGCCTTGAACCAAGGTGAAGTGTGCACTTGTCCCTCACGGATTTTGGTGCATGAGAACATCTATGACCGCTTCATGGAGCGTGTGATCGCCCGCACCAAGGCCATCGTGATGGGCAATCCGCTGGATCGCAGCACCATGATGGGCGCTCAGGCCTCTGAGGATCAGTACAACAAGATCTTGAGTTATTTTGACATCGGCAAGCAAGAGGGAGCCGAGGTGCTTTGTGGCGGCGTCGCCCAGTCGCTGAACAGTGGTTTGGAAAACGGATACTACATCCAGCCGACCATTTTCAAGGGCCACAACAAGATGCGCATCTTTCAGGAGGAAATCTTTGGGCCAGTGGTGTCTGTGACCACGTTCAAGACGACCGAAGAAGCCATCGCGATCGCCAATGACACGCTCTATGGCTTGGGCGCAGGTGTGTGGACGCGCGACGCACACGAGATTTACCAAGTGCCGAGGGCAATACAAGCAGGTAGGGTTTGGGTGAATTGTTACCACCACTACCCAGCCCACGCACCATTTGGCGGCTACAAAAAATCAGGCTTTGGCCGCGAAAACCACAAGATGATGCTCGGCTACTATCGGCAGACCAAAAATATGCTGATCTCTTATTCGAAGGATAAGCTCGGCTTTTTCTAAGGTAAATGTGTGGTTAGAGGAGGTTGCGCTCGGGCCTGACACTGGTCAGGCCCGAGCATTTTTGGGAATGTATGCGAAACACAATTCCATCAAAACAGCCCTGATAGCTTACCCCAATTATCCATTATCCATTGTCCATTGTCAATTATCCCCAAAATGATCCCCCGAATAACCGCCACCCCCGAAGCGCTCGACCTGATCGACGAATTGACCGCACTGCACGGCAAGCTCATGTTTCACCAGAGCGGCGGCTGTTGCGATGGCTCGCAGCCCATGTGCTTCCAAAAAGGCGAATTCAAAGTCGGCTATAGCGACGTCTGCCTAGGATTGGTCGCCGGCATCGAGTTTTGGATGAGCAAAGACCAATTCAGCTATTGGAAGCATACCCAGCTCATCCTCGACGTGACCAATGGGCGCGGAGCGAGTTTTTCGTTGGAGATTCCACTGGGAAAGCGCTTTTTGATCCGTTCGCGCATGTTTGAGGAGGACGAATTGCTGCAATTGGATGCGTTAAGGTATCTGGTGGACTAAATAACACAGCGGATTCCTGGTCCAAAAGTCTTGCGATCCAAGTCAAGGGCAGCCTCGAAGGCATTTTTTTGCATTGACGGAAGGTGGTTTTTCTCATCATTCACCCAATCGCCCTTTATACGGGTTTAGAGCCACTTTTGTCGGAACACAGTCACATAGCGAGGTCAATAACCAATAATTTTTCAGATTATTTGGAAATCTTGAAATAGACGATTATATTCGCCTAAGCATTCACCATAAGTAAATTTCAATTAATCCATATTTATAATTTTATGAAAAAGATTTCTTTGTTGATCCTTTGCGCTGGAATGGCGCTCGGTCTCGCTTCCTGCCGTAAGGACTACACCTGCACCTGCACCTACAATGCTGGTTCAGGCAATGTTACCGTTCCTGTCATCTATGACAATGTCAAGAAAAGCGACGCCACCGAGGCTTGCGAAAATTCTGAAGCAGTGTTCAAGACCGCCGATCCAAACGCCACCTGCACACTGAATTGATTTTCAGTATCCAGAACAAGCAATCCCTGCTCAAGATAGCGGGGATTGTTGTTTCTGGGGCATACGTTTCATCATCTCCAAGGAGCTAGCACGAGGTTGGGCAAGTGCAGACGCGCCATGGACGATGCTCAGGGCTGTTTTGCTGTTCGGTTAAGTGTGGTTCTTGCGGCTCGCATGCCGCTCACAACAATACCCGCCATCGATGGATGCATTGCCGCAACTGGAGGAGGTGCTGTTTTTGATTGATTGGGGTTGCATTTGCCCCAAGCAATGGCTTTTCGATCATTTGTCGATCAGCAACACGCCCTAATAAGCGATTAGAAAGATTCCGATCGGCAAAAAAAAGCATTGTTTTTCCATTCGGTGGATCGAAATTCGAATACGAAGGCAACTTCCTTGATTCATTCGTTTCCGATAGCGCGCTTTTTGGGCGTGTTTTTCCTTTTGTGGATAATTTGCACGAGCTGTAAGGATGATGTGGTAAATCCGCAAGTACACAACAAAGATCTCAAGGGCTTTTGGGCGCCTTATTTCATCCAAGACTCCACCGGAACCTTTGTTTGGCCAGCGATTTCGGGGAACAGTATCTTCCAATTTTACTGCGATTGCATCCTTTTTGGTGACAATTGCAAATGCGAGCCCATCTTTTGGGACGGCATCGAAGAAATCGACAATCGCGTCCACGGAAATGGAAGATACTCGATTTCAAGCGATAACATCTTAGAAATTAGAAAGACGGGATGGGATCGGGATTTGCCCATCATCAAGTTTTCCGGTGACACGATGTGGCTGCAGGAAGGCAATGATATTTGCAAAATGAGACGAAAATCGGATTAGAAAGTAGCGCAAGTGGAGTCATGATTTCTGACCATAATATTTCACCATGGCCACGCTGCCACTCTTGCAAGGAAGGTTATCATTTCCAATTTCTCATCGATCGGACTGGTTGTTCCGCCCAGCATTTCCGCCCCAGCAATACCACTTGTCGACCAACGCATTCCCAGTCTTCACAACCGCCATTTTGCCATTCACGCAAGGCGCATAATAATTGCCCGCCGCAGCAATCGGTTGTTGGCGGAGTTTTTCGCCAGTGGCATAGTGCTTGGCAATTGCACCCGTGAGCGGGTCAAACTCGCGGATCATGCCGTCCATGCAAGCGACGACGACCCTGCCGTTGACGGCAATCGGTGGGGCCATCATCGCGCCGCCATCGTCATCGAGCGAGGTCGGATAGCGCCATTCCCAGACCTGTGCGAGGGTTTTTGCGTCGAGGCAGCGCAAGACATGGCTTTGGGTGGCGTAGATCTTACCATTGAGCGCGAGCGGACGCGAGCCCTCGTAGCTCATCACTGAAAAGATGGAGGATGCGCCCACGAGGATCTCGGCTGTGATGCTCCCCGGTGCGGCCGCAGCAAGCCCGATGGAGCCGGTATTGAGGCTGGTATTGCTGGCAGCCGAGGCATATTGCGTTTTCTCATTGGCCTTCAAATCGAGGTAGGGAGCGTCTTGGAAGGTCGTTGCCTTCAGCAAGTCCAGCGTAGAGGCATCAAATGCTGCAATGCGCTCGCGCACAACACTGTTGAGCGCGTCGCGCTGCCCCATATACACCTGCCCGTCTGCGACCGTGGGGGCACTCGTCGCAAACAACTTCTTCTCGGCGATCGTCGTACCCGTTTTACGATCGAGAATATAGGAGACGCCAGCGAATGTATTGAAATACAGGTTGTCGCCAGATGCCACGGCGCTCGACATGACCTCGCCATTGATCCATTGCTGCCAGACGATGGCACCTGTTTTCAAATCAAAACAGGCCATGGCATAGCCTCTGCCATCTGCTTGTTCGCGACCCAATTGGCTGCCGTCGCGGTCTTCATAGC
>JANPHP010000065.1:0-13193 GCA_031424495.1 Bacteroidota bacterium
GCAAAAGCCTGCACGCGCAGAGCCACGGCGAGAGTTTCATGGCCACCATCACCCACAAATTGCAAGGCCACGGCCTCTACATCTTTGACGAGCCCGAGGCCGCCCTCTCCCCTACCCGGCAGCTCAGCGCCCTCGTCGCCATCCACGAACTCGTGCAGCAGAGTTCGCAGTTCATCATTGCCACGCATTCGCCGATTTTGCTCGCTTATCCAAGGGCAAAGATCCTGATGCTCACCGAAGACGGGATCGAAGAAGTGAAATATCAAGATACCGAGCATTACAAAGTGACCAAGCGCTTTTTGGATGATCCCGGGCGGATGATGGAGTTGTTGTTGGGGGATTTGGGGTGATTTCAAGGCAGATGCAGCATCAACAAATACATACCTTCTGCCAAGCCCTACGCCTAATCGCCGCCGCATGCCTGTGCCTCCTGCACGCCTGCACCGACGACCGCCCCACCGCAGGACAAAGGCTTGCCGCCCAAGCCAATACCGACTTTGTGGCGCTGCAATGTGACTGGACGGATTATGTCGTGATCGACACCGTGCCGATGTTTGGTTGGCCTGATTATTATGGATATTTGAACGTGCCGCCTGTTGGGAACACAAAGATCTATTTCAAGGATTTCACATTTGAGATCGAGGATCAATTCATGATTGACGATACCATTGCCGGCGACACGATTTATCTGTATGAAGATGTCGGGAAATATGTCATTGGCAAGCGCATCCGTCTGCGTCCGAAGGCTAAGGACGGAAAGATCAGCTTGTACATGCACGTGCAAGAATTGATACAAGAGCAGTATGATTGGGGCAAACTGTGGGCAGCGAACGAAGCGAAATGGACGGCGAAGGTAAATTCCTTGCAAACTTGGCGCGGCGAGAGTCGTGTGATCGTGCAGGATTCTTTGGGTGAATATTATCGTTTGCCCAATTTGGATCAATACTTCGAGCTGCGTCGTGAACGACGGTTTGCATTGCGCGATACGATGGTACACTACTCTTTTGGGGAGGGCGATGGCTCTAGCTCAGCCTTTGTGTACCGTGACAAGGTAAGCTGCTATTCGATTTCAGATGCCTTGCTGGAAATCGTCGTGCAGCACGGCGATGGCTGCTTGAAAACCTATTGGCTGAAGATCATTTTCAGTTATGGTTGCTAGTTTGTCGGGAATATTTATTGTTGGAAATGCTTGTCTGAAGTTTTGACAATAGGCCAAACTAAATGTCATTTCGCCCGGAGTTTTTTGGGATTTGCAAGGCTCTGAAAGAGCCGCAGCAAATGCCAAAAAACGTAGCGTCCCGTACATGGTGCGGGATTGCGCCTATCGATACACCTCCTACTAAATTGCCCTTCTGATGAGCAGCCTTTGGCAGGAATTGCAAATGGGAGCTATCAAGAAGGAGGTCTATCTGGCCGCGCTAGATTTCTCCGCTACGTGATCGGCTCGCTCCGCTCCCTCGACCACTCCGGTCGAAATGACAAACCTCATGCTTATTAATCGCAATTTGCCGAAAAGCACGTTAAGAATCCTTAAATCCAACGCGACCCTTCTACAAAATGCAACAATTACACCCCGACCTAGCCGACAGGCATACGAGAAATTTCCCCTCTATTCCCGTTGATTAGCCCATTCCCCCACCCACAATGCAATAATATTCCCACTCCCCTACCCGCCTACCGCCCCATATCTTTTTATATCTTGGCCCGTACATGAAGCTGCATTACGCAACCCATAAAACCTCCCAAGTCTGTAAAACATGGATATTCAGCAAGAAACAGAAGCTGCCACAACCAAAGTCAGCGACGCAGCGACACCTGCGACCAAGCGCAATGTGCTCATTGTCGTCGTCGGTGCAATTGTTTTTACCCTCTTGTTTCACAGGCAATGGCTGGGATTGAACCTTTTGTTCATGGAGCTCGCAATCGTCGGTACGCTCTTTTTGCAGAAAAGCATGCGCTTGCGCGGCCGCAATGCGCTTACGATGACGGCGGGCCTGCTCGTGACTGCCGTGTTTACGGTGCTCACGCACTCCATATTTGCCTACGTGATGCATTTCATCACCCTGTTTATGTTCACGGGCATGCTCATTTACCCAGAAACCAAATCGCTGCTCACCTCCCTCGGACTCGCCGCATACAACCTCTTTGAGGCCCCGATCGGATTCATCAAGGCATTTGCCAAATCCAATGTGACCGGCCGCAGCGTGAGCAGTCTGCTCTGGAAATCAAGGATATTCACCATCCCGATCCTCATCATAATTGTCTTTGTCTTCATCTACCGCCTCTCCAATCCTGTCTTTGATCAGTTGCTCAACGATGTCGGCAACACAATCGCCGACGCGTTCAGCGCCATCTTCAGAAACGTGGATGCCTGGATGATCACGACATTTCTGATCGGCATCGTCTTGCTAAGCGGTCTTTTTGTGCGCACGCGGCAACAAAGCCTCATCGACCATGACCTCGCCGCCGACGATGCGCTCGCGCGTCGCAGCAACAATCCCCACATCAATTTTAAATTCAATGCGCTCAAAAATGAATACCGCGCGGGCGTATTCCTCCTCATCACCCTCAACACCATTCTCTTGCTGGTCAATGCGATCGACATCAATTGGGTGTGGATCCATTTTGACTGGCAGGCGCAAGACCTCAAACAATTTGTGCACGAAGGCACTTATTTGCTCATCCTTTCCATCCTTATTTCCATTGCCTTGGTATTGTATTTTTTCAGGGGGAATTTGAATTTCTACAAACAAAATAAATGGTTGAAATACCTGAGTTATGCTTGGCTGATTCAAAACGCAATCCTTACGCTGTCGGTCGGTCGGCGCAACCTGTATTACATAGATCATTTCTCGCTCGCCTACAAGCGCATCGGCGTCATCATCTTCCTGATCCTCACGCTCTACGGACTCGCAACGGTCTTTTGGAAGGCCATGCACGGCAAGTCGGCGACCTATTTGTTCAAGGTGAATACCTATTCATTTTACATCATTCTCACGCTGAGTTCGCTTTTTAATTGGGACAATATAATCGCACAATACAATTTTGCGCATGCGGATAAGTCATTTTTGGAGTTGGAGTTTATGGCGAGCCTGAGCGACAAATCATTGCCTTACTTGGACAAAAGCCTGGAGGAGTTGAAGGCGATCGATGTCGTGCAAGAGGAAAAGTTTGCATTTGCCAAGGAATATATGTCTCCGGAAGGGTACCGAAATGTCATCGAATACCGGAAAGCGAGATTCATCAGTGCTTGGGAGGCTACGAATATTATGGAATGGAACCTCCCTGAGTACCTCGCTTACCGCGCGTTGAAGGCTGCGCCTTGAATCCTATTTCGGTGCAATTGGATAGCTGGGAATGCAGATCGGGACTCAAAAGCTGCTTTTTTTTGAATGATTTCCACTAACTCCCACTACGATGCCCTACCTTTGCCTCCGAATTAATGTATTCATGGATGTCATTTACACAAATCTTGCAAGATGAGCTGCGGCTCGAAGCAGCTGTCACCCGAAAATATTTGGCGATTGTCCCATTTGAACAATCTGATTATCAACCTGCTCCCGAATCAGAGCGTTTGGGCCGCCTAGCCATACATGTCGCTGAGATCATGGGTTGGTGGAAGGCTGTATTGACGCAAGATGAACTCGATTTCATGGATTTTGAGCCTGCTGAAATCACTTCTGTCGCTCAAATCCTTGCCTATTTTGACGGTTTGCTCACCGAGGCATTGGAAGTGCTGGCCAATGCGAAACCAGAAGATTTTGAAAAGACCTGGTCGATGCGCTATGGCGAAATCGTCTATTTTACGTTGCCAAAATCTCAAGTTGTGCGCATATTTTGCATGAATCATCTCATTCACCACCGTGCGCAGCTAGGTGTGTATTTGCGCATGCTCGGCGTGCTGCTGCCCGCAACCTACGGCCCATCAGCCGATGATGAAGATGTGATCTTGATCTCCCCTTTTGGCCTTCACTAAAAGCCAATAGGGTTATAAAATTCTGGATAACAACCAGATAGCACGTACACGACCATGTCCTGACCAACAATTCGTCTTGGGATCATTGGCCATTTGGGCTAAGTCGCTGGCTCCATTCGAATGGCTCCTCAGGAATTTATAGGACGCCTTGGAAGTTCAAATTTGCAATTCCTCAACCAAACAGCGATATTCGACCTAGAACTAAGGAAAGGATATCGTTCCAGCCTTCTTTCGTCGGTCAATAGTACATCAACAGTATTTGTTTCAACATCAACGCAGCTTCGTCATGCAAAAAAGGTCACGCCTCGCTATCATCATTGTAGCGCTATTCGCGCTGTTTTCCTCCATGGGAATGCATGCCCAAAACGTCGGCATCGGCACAGCAGCGCCGGTCTACAAGCTGCACACGGTCGGCGACATTTACGCAAATGGCGGCTGGTTTCGGGTCTCAGGCAACCAAGGCCTGTATTGGGAAACGTGGACGGGTGGCCTTTACATGAGCGATGCGACTTGGGTTCGCACCTACAACGACAAAAATTTATGGACGGGCAATGGTTTGCTCGGTGCCCAAGGCGGACTCACGGTCGGCTACGGTGGCACGACGCCTCCGGGCAGCGGGGCCATCATCGCGGGGCTCACGGGCATGGGCACGAGCGCGCCCAATCAGCGCCTGTCTGTGCAAGGCTCGATCGAGATCATGGATGCCTTTGACAACGTGCTCTGCAGCCGCAGTACGGCACAAGCTAGGTCGCACCAAATGATCGGGACCTATATGGGCTGGGACCAGAACGCGGTCTTCCTTGGCGGCTACAACGCCAACAACCCATCTTCATTTTACAGCAACACCAACAAAATCGTCTGCGGTGGTACTGCGGGCACGATTCCCATCTTTGCGACGGCATTCAATACCGTGAGCTCGCGCAGCTACAAGCGTGATTTTGAGCCGATCAATTATGGCCTGAACGAAGTGATGGCGATGCAGCCGATGAAATACCACTACAATTTTGAAGCTGCGAATGTCGAGAAAAAGCACCTCGGCCTCATCGCCGAGGACATGAACCAACTCGTGCCCGAGGTCGTCGCGGTCGAGGACGGCAAGTGCCTGGGCATGGATTACAGCAGCCTCGTGCCCGTGCTCATCAAGGCCATGCAAGAGCAGCAGGCCATGATCGCAGCACAAAACGCGAAAATCGCGGCGATGGAGGCTGAATTGGCGAAGGTGGTGGGGAAATAGTTCATTCGAAATGAGGCATCGCTCTATTCTTGGCTTAGTCCTGTTGTTGCTCATGGCAATCAACTGCTTGGGCCAAGCTAATGGAAAAGCCGCAAAACCCAATCAGCGCTCCGTGCGCAATTCCTTGAGCGACAGCATCTCGCTTATCGGTTGGCAAGAAGTCTACGATTCCTTACCGATCTTGAGGATCGTGGAGATCAGCGATACGCAATTCTTCGCCTACAAAAATGCCTACCATTCGCAGGTCATACTTGATTCCAGCAGAATTGTTTGGGGTGACTCGACATTCAGCATAAGAACTTCCAAGGCGCTACTTGAATATTTCAATGCGCCTGTCTACGATCGAAGCGGCAGCCATGATTGTGATTTTTTCTACCAGGGTTATCATCCACAACTTGACCTGTATTTCCTCAGTAGCTACTGGCACGGAGAGTTTACCTTGGGGAGCAATCTCTGGATCGACGCAAGGAGGAATATCGGTGTCTGTCACCTACCGCATTCTGATGGATGCTTTCCAGCGCCTGTTTTTTCGCCTAGCAATCAATATTTGGCGATCTACGACGAGGATGTGTTTGACGATGGGGGTTGCTTCCTTGGGGTGGTGCGCATCCGCAAAGACAGGCGTGGTATCCATTTTGAGGAATACGCGAGTACATCTACCGACCCCGTGCAGGAATTGGTATGGATCAATGAACATGCCTTTGCAATGCGCGTGAAGCAAAATATGGGCTACAATCAGAAAAAGGGTTTAAATGAT
The DNA here is from genome assembly GCA_031424495.1 of Bacteroidota bacterium. Taxonomy (GTDB): domain Bacteria; phylum Bacteroidota; class Bacteroidia; order J057; family JADKCL01; genus JADKCL01. The sequence continues at coordinate 5,968 of JANPHP010000065.1, forward strand.
TACCAGGACTTGTACTGGAAGGCTGCATTGCCGGGCTGGGAAGAAAGTAAGGATCGTCCATCGCAATGAAAGCAATCTACCAATACCACCTCCGCCCAGGCTATGGCTCCACGCAACTGCTGATCGAGATTTTCAAGGGTCCTGAGCGCGATGAATTCTTGGCCGAATTGATGCATGCCATACAAGCGATTCATCCGCAGGGCATTGCGCAGCATGACCTCTGGATGAACGATGAAATGCTTATGGACATGGGTACGGATTTGGGCGCTTTTCAATTGAGTGTGGACATTTGGGACCTTGCATTCCTCATCGCCGATGACAACCAAGCCGTGTTGCTGCGCATCGATGCATTGTTGCAGGCGGATGCGCGATTTGAGAAGGTGGAAGTGGATTCTGAGCGGTATCGGTTGGGGGGATAGGGCAATGATTGCAAAAACAATATAAATTTGGTGTGAAATGTAACGCATGGAAATCAAACTCATTGTGATCAGAACCAACGCTTTGGAAGCGCTGGCAGACTTTTATGCTTTGCTGGGAATGCAGTTTGAGCATCATCGACATGGCAATTCTCCCTATCATTACTTCGCAAACATCGGCGCGACGGTATTTGAAATCTATCCACTGTCGAAGGGACAAAAGGAGGCGGATCATAACCTGCGTTTGGGTTTTTCTCTCGACGATTTTGATGCCGTGGTCGCTGCATTGTTGCAGCAGGGCGTTCATTTCCATCAAGCGCCCGCAGCATCTGATTTTGGTTGGATGGCTGTCGTGGCGGATCCCGACGGCAGGAAGGTCGAATTGTACAAAAAATAAGGGGGCATTTGCCAGCATTCCCAGCCAGAAAATAGATCCGTTTCCGCAACAAATCACTATTATTGATCTATGAAAAAGGTCGCCCTCCTACTCTGCCTGCTCCTGTGCATGCGCGTCGTCCATGCGCAAAGCCGCAACGCCACCGTGCTCGCGCTCAACAACTATGTGCGCTACGCCAATGCCAATATGCAGGCACTCACGGCAACGATGACCTCTTTGGAGCGCTACGACGGCCTGTTTCATGACTACATCAAATCAAATCGCCAATTGGGTGGTGAGCCTTATGAAAAACCCAAAGCGAGTCCTTTTGTCGATGCCGACATGTTTACCATTGGCGAGGACGATCCCGCGCACCTGTATGCGGTCGCACGCAAGGGCGGCGCGAACCTGCCGTCAAACGTAAAAACCGAACTCAACAAATCTGCAGCAGGGCTGTCTGAATGCAGCACACGCATCATATTGCTCATCGACTCGATGAGCAACACCTTCCACGGCCCCCTCATCACCGTCACCGATGACTCCACAGCCCTCCCCTATCGTTTGTTGTATGCAGCCCGCAACGAACTGAGATCAGCCAAAACCCATCGGGACGCCTTGTTTCTGGGGTTGCGCAAACATTACGACAAATATTGCCCCGTTTCAGCACCTGCGTCTGATTACATCCATTCGGTGACACCACTCACACAGGGTGTTCAAATCTGCCAAAACATGCTCAATGATTTCAGATTCAACGATCCCGACAACGTAGCGCAATATGTGCAAAGCCTCGACTCACTCTGCACCCATTTGGAAGCTGCCGAATTGACTCTGCTCAAGGGCATTGCGCCCATCGGCAACAGCAAGCAGTTCCCCAACAAAGGCAATGTTAATGGCTTTGATTTGTACAACAAATACGAGGATATCGTCGCGCAATTGCAGGCATTCTCGGCAATTGGCAAGCATTTTATGAAGCCTTGGCCGGCTGTGAAGTATCCATCAGGCTTATGCTTTTCATTTCACATTGAGTGCCTTCCACGATTCAACGGCAACCAAGGACCGCTCTATTTGTACAATGAATATGTACAACTCATCGGTGGTGGCAAGATGAAGCTGCTTTCAGATGGCGCTGGCAAAGCCCGCTACATCTACCGCGGATGGAGCGATGGATTGCGCACGCTGCCACAGCGAACCCTTTTGCTATGGATGATGGATGTGCCACGCTTTGAGTTATACAAGTGGTGACTCAGCATAGGAAAGTAGGTCGTGGCAATTTTTTCAATCCATTTTTCACAAATTCGCGAACAGCATTTCTAATTAATTATCCTTCAAAATACATCCCCAAATGCATCCCGATATCCAGAAATACCACAACCCCCTCGCACCTGAAGACCAATATATCTGCAATCTTCTCCATGCAGAGATTTCGCGTCCCCTGCCACAGGCCGAAAACAAGGTTTGGCATGCGCATCCCGTGTGGTTTCTCGACGGCAACCCGGTCGTGGGCTATAGCAAATTAAAAGGCGGCGTGCGCCTGCTTTTTTGGAGCGGACAATCGTTTGATGAACCCGAGCTGAAAAACGAGGGCAGCTTCAAAGCAGCTGAGAAGCGCTACACAACTGCAGAACAGATCGATACAACCGACCTGCAGCGGTGGCTGCAAAAGGCAGTCGAGATTCAGTGGGATTACAAAAATATCGTGAAACGCAGAGGTATTTTGGAGCGGTTGCATTGATGGCAGGAAACCACATCGATTTTGTTGGCGAAATTCATTTATGCCAACCAATGATTAAAAAGACGAAGCAAATATTCACAAATTCATACCCGCAATGAAGCACGACAACAACAGCGAGGACAAGTTCAGCGCACAGACCTTATACCATGGCACCAAGGCCATTCTGAAGCAGGGAGACCTGCTGGAGCCGGGCTTTCGGTCCAACTATGGTCAGCGCAGACTTGCGGCCTATATCTATCTCACGGCGACGATGGATGCGGCAATTTGGGGAGCCGAGCTTGCCTTGGGCGATGGGCCTGGCAAAATCTATATCGTGGAGCCGACTGGTCCGATCGAAGATGACCCCAATTTGACGGACAAAAAATTCCCAGGCAACCCGACCAAGTCTTACCGTTCGCAGCATGCCCTGCGCGTCATCGGCGAGGTCGCGGAGTGGCAAGGACATCCCGTAGAGCAGGTCAAGGCTATGCAAGACAATATTGAGCGGCTCAAGCAGCTCGGTATCGAGGCCATTGAGGACTGAGCGGAGGAATGAAAATCAAGCAATTGCAACGACTCAAGCCATTGTAAATAATGTGCTTGCCGAAAAAAAAACGGATACGACAATGAAATTAATCCCAGTCAAAGATATCCCAGACGATGCCGAGTTTTACCGAGGCAGACGGTTCAGGAAATACAATATCGGCCTGAATGTTGCCGACAAAGCCGACGATTATTACGAATACATGCTCGCGCAGCTGCCCGGAAACAGCGATTATATGCTGCTGACCAATGTCGTCGGCTACAAATCGGGGTCTGCGCTCGCCCTCGTAAAAATCAGCTCTGACAACAACCGCGTAGTGGTGACAGGAGCCGCAATCAAGTTTTCGTTGGGCACCGAGGACACATTTTTATTGGAGGATGAGTTCTCGTGAGTGGCTGCAGGAGATATTGCGGCCTTGCCTAAATTTAAATATCTTGATGACCTCTAAAAGGCAACGCTCATCCAAATGACTCCCTTCATCTCAGAACTCCAAGCCTCGCTGTTAGCGGATGCATCAGGCGCAAATCATCAGCGCTGGGCGACGCATATTGTGCAAAACGATATTGCGCTCATGGACATCATCTCCGTGATCGATGCACCGCATCCGATCGGGATGCGCTTCAGTTGGATGCTAGGCGGCATTGTGCAGATGGACCCACATCGTGTGTTTCCGGTGGTAGCTTATCTGTTTACCCGCCGCGATGAAATCAAGATTCACAATTTTGAGCGCAGCCTTGCAAAGATGTTTGCCCTCGCGGGCGTGCCCGAGGAAATCGAAGGCGAAGCCGTGGAGGCGCTGTTTCAGTGGCTAATGAACCCACAATTGATCGTCTCGACTCGGATTTTTGCCATGGCGGCAATGGACAAATTGTGCAGCAAACACCCTGAACTCAGGAACGAATTGAAGGTGGTCTTGGAGCAAATTGCCTTGGAGAATAGTGGTACTTTGGAGAAGAAGGCGTTGGCGGTCTTGGGGAAGGGGTAGCTTTGAACCTGTTTTTTCAGCGTGCGGCTGTTCTGGAGCATTCGATGGATTTCGGTTTTTCATTTTCGAGCGGGCAGCTGTTGGTCGACTTTGCAACCGGATTTCCTGCGGGCTCGTGAAGCAGCCTCCCCATCCGAGAAGCACTAGGATCGCCCCTTCATGCTGATGATTACTCCCTGCAAGGATTCGGATTTTTAATGCGTTTTGAATAGATTTGTTCAAAAATCTTAGCCGCATGAATCGTCTGCTTTTCCCCCTCGCATTGTGCATTGTTCTCTTTGGCAGTTCATCCTGTCGCAGAGATGAGGCCCTGAATGCCAACACGATCGAAGAACTTGAGGAAAAAATAAGTGCTGAATTCGATAAAAGAAAGCTCACTTCGATCTCTTATTGCGTTGTCAAAAATCAAGACATTATCTACAGCAACGCCCTGGGCTTTGCAGATGAAGCTAGCAACAAATTGGCGACGGACTCAACTCGGTATCTGATTGCATCCGTTTCCAAGACCATCACTGCCACCGCATTCATGCAACTCGTCGATCAAAACTTGGTCGCCCTGGACGATGACATCAATACATTCCTGCCATTTCCAGTGAGAAATCCAGACTTTCCAACTACTCCGATCACTTACCGCATGCTGCTCACGCATAGGTCAAGCATTTCTGACGATTACCAAAATACCTTTGATCTCGATTGTTTTGGTTCGGATTGCGCGATGACCCTGGAGCAGTATTTTGAGAATGTCTTCGTGAGCAACGGTGCCTATTTCGACAATGATAACTTCAGCAATGCTAAACCCGGCTCCAAGGAAGACTACAGCAATCTAGCATCTGCCTTGGTCGGATACTTGGTGGAGCGAATCACACTAACCCCTTTTGACACCTATTGCAAAGACCATATTTTCACACCCCTCGGAATGAAAAAAACCGAATGGCGACTAGCCAATACGCCCCTGGCAGAGTTGGCCGTCCCCAATTCGAGCGAAATCACCAGTACAAGTCCGCATTATACATTTCCCGATTACCCCAATGGTGGGCTGCGTACAACGGTGCTAGATCTATCGATTTTCTTGAGGACCATCATTCAAAATGGAAATTTTAATGGCACCCAGATGTTGTCCCAGGCAAGCGTTGCAGAGATGAAGACGCTGCAATTGGGAAGTTCTCAGCAATGCTTGTCGCTCTACTACGAGACTTTCAATCGCGAGACTTACTTGGGGCACAGTGGCGGAGAAAAAGGATGCACCGCAGAAATGTATTGGGACCCAAATACGAATGTGGGTGTGATCGTGTTCAGCAATGAAGAGGATGCAAAAGACGACAATGTGGTCTCGCTGCTCTTTAATTACGGAGAAAACCAATAGCCGCGACCTTGTCGTAATTGGCTTATTGGCAACCCATTGCGTGAAAGTACCTGTACGAAGTCCGAGATCGACTATACTGCAGGAACCATGGGCTAAGGCTCTTTGATCGGATGATCATCGCAGCTTCTTAGCATTGGAACCAATGAAATGGTTGGGGCAGACTACGAGATCGGCAAAAAATATTGATTGCTCACCAGCCCACAAGGCCAGTGGTCGCCATCGGGTATCCGTCCAAGTCTTGAGAAACGGAATGATTTCGATCTGGGGACGGTATTGACTCCAGCTAGGTTGGTGTTTCCCGAACCTCTATTCTGATGATCGACTCAGGCATAGGTTTCACCATCATTGCAAACCCTGAGAAGTTGGCCCCACGCATCTGCCACGTGCCTATCTTCGAAAAACTGAGGAAAATTTTCAATTTTTTCAAAGAATCCGATTGCTACCCAACGGAAGGATGGCCCTAAAATGTTCTGGCTTGGCAGCGGCTAGGTTGCGTTTTTCGTGTTGTTTTGCTCAAATGGCCTGCGATGATGCCATAGGGTTGTCTTTTTTTCACAAAAAACACTGAATTATGTTCCGCAAATTGTTTCTTTCTCTTGCCTTGTTGCTTTTCACGTTGACTGCATGTGAGTTTCAGGAGCCCGTGTCATCAATTCCGGCACCTGAAGCAGCGAAAGATGTCCGCTGTCCGTCCGAGATCCGGTCTGTCGACCTGTTTTTCGCGCCTCATGTACCTAGCGGCTATGACGTCACGCTGGAAACCGGTACTTTCTACGTCGATAACTGCATGTGCAGAATGCTCAGTTATCAATTGTTCGTGACTAGGCTCAGCGCTGAACAATGGGGGCTGACCGTTATGCCCGGGTATTCACCGTCTTTTGCGACTAGCGTAAATGCTACCGGTACTGAAGATATCTTGATCATCGATGACCTGGAGCCGATCTTCCATTACCTCGGCAATGCCGAAAATGGAAAGCTTCTAGCCAAAGCGGCGGCTTCACCCGTATTGAATCCTACCCTCCTCAGAGCAGGTGGACTCTGTATCATAGAGAATTATGATGGCTCAGGCCCAGGCGGTGGTACCGTCGCTGCCAGCCCTCCTGTTGGTTCGACAGCCACAGGCCCCATCATCCAAATGAGGTCCGGCCCGCTACCCGACAGCTATTATGTGGTGGTCTATGTGCCGGTGGGCATCACCGGTCCGATCTAAGCGATTCAATTTCAATCATTTCCAATCTAGGATTCGATCTGTTCTGAGATCTTTTCCAGCAGCCAGCTTTTATTGGCCAATAGCGCTGCCGCTTGGATCTTTTGATGCATTTGTTGGAGCCGCACCTTGTCTGATGGATGGGGTGCGGCTTCTAGTATTTTTAAAAATCGCCTCAGCTCCAGCAAAAAGCTACGGTACCGTTGCTTGTGCTGGCTGGATATGATCTGGTTGCGGTCGAGGAAGATCCTGAAGGAGTCAAAGATCTTGTACATTTCATCTAATTCCTCAGCACTCAAATCTGCCAAATGCTCATAAAATGACTTGAGTAGATAGGTGCGGGAGTCCAATTCGTAGAAAATATCGCCCTTGAGCTGGGAAATGACCTCCTTGAATAGGTCAATGGCCTTGCGCTCCTTGCGGTAAAAGGCGAGCACAGCATGGTTGTATTTGATGATGTTGGGATCGGGTTCTCCTTCGAGGCGGTCCTGGTATTCCTCCAAAAATGCCTCCACCCAGTCCAAATCTCCTATCACACAGTGTATCACCACGATGTTTTTCATCGCTTGGGATGGCAGCTTCCCTTGGTCGAGGACCACGCCATTGTCGAGCAGTTCGCGGTAG
>JANPHP010000066.1:0-3507 GCA_031424495.1 Bacteroidota bacterium
GCAGCTTTTCCGTCAAAACTAACCGGCTTGCTTCCAAGTTTCTTTGTGTAGATTTCTATTGCGTCTTGTGCGTTTGCGTATTCGATAGTGAGGCCCTCAATGCGACCCTCTATGACAATGTAATAAACAAAAAAATCGGTGTCAGCGATCTTTTCTTCTACGAACTCACGATGCTCGCCTTTGAACTGAGATTTCAAACGTTCTGGAGCCGGATCACCCAAATGCAATCCTTGGAAGTCAAAAACAGGCAATATCTTTTCCGGAGTTTTCGCAACTTCCGGTACAGCCTTCGAGCAACTAGCAATAAATGCCACGACTAAAAGCAAGTAACGCATCTCAAACACTCCAATCAAGTATCGGGGGCCAACTTTACCAAACCAACAAGCGAGGCAACTACAACCAACAGTATACCGCGATTCAAACCGTTCCCTACGGGAGGGGACGGCTGGCTTGTCCGATTTGTCGAAGGCTCTCGAAAACGGACTCCTCATCCGCTCCCAGTGGCGTTCTGTTCACTCGATTGGACAATCATCACCAGTTGGCTTGCAACGCGTCTAATGCGATAATGCAGGCTCTCAACACAGAAAGGTTACTATGCTACGAGAACTGCTATTTGAGGCGATGCGAGAGCGAAGAGAGCAAGCCATCTCGACCCACCGTTACCAGGAATGCCAACTGCTCTTTGGGCAGGCTCTTGCGGCAAAGTCGAAGTCATGCGGCAACGAGTTGAACGCGGCGAGGCGGTACTTCATCAGGACGACTGCAAGCAGAAGATTGATCGCGTTTTGAGGCGTTTCATCCAGCGTACGTACACTTGGCAAGCCTGGATTGTGCCGAACTAACCACGACTAACGATTAAGAATCTCTCCGAAAATCGCTGTATTTTCAGCGTTCTTGAATGGGTGGATAATAGTGTCCAACCGGTGTAAATTGGCGTCCGAGTGTCAGTGAGCGCCTAAAAGGGGCCAGCGCGAGGCGCTTCAAAAGGGGCCAGTTCGACAGGAAAGGCATGGTTCATTCAGATAGCGGGTTTCTTCGCAAACCCTCTACTGGAGTTGGAACGTGGTACGTCGTCTGGACATGGACAAAACGCAGGGAATTGAGCAGTTATTCGCTTCAGGGATGAGCAGGCGGCAGATCGCCAGGACCCTTAATATCAATCGAAAATCGGTTGATCGTCATTTGGCATCTTTGGAGTTAAAAGGGGCCAGCGGTCCAGAAGCGCCCATCGGCCAAGCGCCCACCGGGTCGGAAGTTTCAAAAGGGGCCAAAGCGCTCACCGGGTCCGGTGACCCAATTTCAGAACCGCAGGCACCTAAAGAAGAAAGCTCAACAGCAGTCAATTCTCGTAGCGAGTGCTCTCGATATCGCGAACAAATCATCGCAAAGATCGAGCAAGGTCTCACGGCCCAGAGGATCTACCAAGACCTAGTTTCCGATTATGGTTTTACCGCCAAATACCACTCTGTTCGTCGCTTTGTCGGAACGCTTGTCAGTTGTAAAGAGCTTCCAGTTCGACGCATCGAAGTCGAAGCCGGGCAAGAGATGCAGATCGACTACGGCCAGGGGGCTCGCTGTATGGACCACACGGGTAAACTTCGAAAGACATACATCTTCCGCCTTGTCCTAAGTCATTCTCGCAAAGGCTACACCGAAGCAGTCACGCGGCTCACCACGGAGTCTCTTATTCGTTCCTTGGAGAATGCTTTTCGTGCACTCGGTGGCGTCCCCAATGTTGTCGTTTTCGATAACGCATCATCCGCCGTGAAACAAGCCGATTGGTACGACCCAGAAATCAATCCAAAGGTCATCGCTTTCTGCAAACACTATGGCTTCGCGCTAGTTCCAACCAGGCCACGAACGCCGCAGCACAAGGGCAAGGTCGAGCGAGGCGTTGACTACGTTCAAGAGAACGCGATCAAAGGTATGACCTTTGAGAGTCTGGCGCTTCAGAATCAACATCACTTTCAATGGGAGAAGAATGTTGCTGATACTCGAATTCATGGTACGACAAAAAAGCATGTTGGAAAGCAGTTTATCGAAGTCGAGAAGCAGGCACTCGGACCATTGCCTTCTGAGTCGTTCCCCATTTACGACGAGGGGATTCGAAAAGTCAGCCGCGACGGACACATCGAAGTCAAGGGAGCCTTCTACTCAGCGCCACCGGAGTATCTAGGCTGTGAAGTATGGGTGCGATGGAATGATCGCGTCGTTCGATTGCTCAACCATCGTCAACAGCAAATCGCAATTCACCCAAGAATGGAGAAGGGGAAATTCAGTACTTTGGCTGAGCATATCGCCCCATCGAAAATCAACGGAATTGAGCGTGGAGCCCAGTATTTACTGCAAAAAGTGAAGCTCATTGGACCACATTCGACGCGTTGGGCCGAAGGAGCGATTGCGGAACACGGCGTTCAAGGGATGCGTATTATTCAGGGGCTCCTGAGCCTCACTCGCAAATACGAAAGCTCGGCAATCGAGCAAGCATCGGATACCGCATGGCGTAGCGGTAGCTTTCGTTGCCGCACGCTCAAGAAGCTCTTAGAACATGGAGGAGCCAAGCAACAGACCATGGAGTTCATGGACGAGCATCCGGTCATTCGATCGATTCTCGAATACGATCAGTTCTTTAAACAAGCATTAGCAGGAGGCTAATCACAATGGACAACCAACTACTATCGACGCTCAAGAAACTAAGAATGTCTGGCCTAGCCAGTACGCTCGAAATCCGACTTCATGAAGCGGCGACCACCGGCTTAAGTCATCGCGAATTCTTGGAACTGCTGCTTCAGGATGAGCTTCTGCTGCGCAATGATCGGTTGATCAGTCGTCGCGTAGCATTGGCATGCTTTCGCGATACTAAGCGACTTGAGGACTTTGACTTTAGCTATAACTCATCCATCAAAAAAAGCCAGGTCTTTGATTTAGCAACATGCCGATTCATTCGCGAGCGACGCGACGTGCTTTGGGTGGGACCACCAGGAACTGGCAAAAGTCATTTATGCCAAGCGTTGGGTCTGAGTGCGATTCGTTGCGGTATGACGGTCTACTACCGATCGATCTTCGACACCGTGCGCGACTTTCTGCATGACGAAGCGATGGAAGGACACGACCGTATCCTGCAACGCTACTTAAAGCCTGATTTACTCATCATTGATGATATGGGGATGAAGCAATTACCGAAGCGGTCGGGTGAATATCTTTTTGAGATCATCATGCGTCGACATGAATTGAAATCGACGATGATGACCAGCAACCGGCCACTGGAAGATTGGGGCAAATTGATCGGAGATGTGCCGAGTGCGACAGCGATCTTGGACCGATTTCTGCATCGATCGGAGCTGTTTCAGCTAACGGGTAGAAGCTATGAATCCTGTAAAGCCGTCATTACCTTGCATTGAGTAGAGCTTGAGTTGCGACGTGTCTTGAGCCGTTGAACTTGCGTTTTGGCCTGGGTTTTGTTGGCCCACGAACATGCTTTCGATATCGTTTGAGATCGGCCTGCAC